>NZ_JBEOVG010000023.1:0-105379 GCF_040295345.1 Actinosynnema sp. NPDC002837 | reverse complement strand
AAGGCCGGGCACGTCGAGGTCGTCACCGGCTTCCGCACCGCAGCCGTCGAACGAGACGGCGACCGCGTGGTGCTGGTGTCGCAGGACGGACACCGGCTGGACCCCGTGGACGAAGTCGTGGCACTGACCGGGTTCCGACCGGACCACTCCTGGCTGTCCGAGGTCCGGCTCGACCTCGACCCCGTACTCCAAGCGCCGACCACGCTCGCCCCGCTCATCGACCCCAACGTCCACTCCTGCGGCACCGTCTACCCACACGGCGCGAACGAACTGCGCCACCCCGAGCCCGGCGTCTACCTCGTGGGGATGAAGAGCTACGGCCGCGCCCCGACGTTCCTCGCGATGACCGGCTACGAGCAGGTCCGCAGCGTGGCCGCCGAGATCGCCGGCGACCACGAAGCCGCCACCAAGGTCGAACTCACCCTCCCCGAAACCGGCGTCTGCGGCGGATCCGGAGTCTTCGACGTCGAACCGACGTCCACCGGTGGGTGCTGCGGCGGCCTCCAGGTGGCGGAGCTGACGTTGACGGCTCCGAGTTCGCGCGTCTGACGTCCGGCAGCCCGGCGGAACCGAGGGGCGCGCCGGGCTCCGGCCCCGCTCGCGGTGAGGACCGAAGTGATCACCCGCGGGTAACCCTGCCCAGTTCCTTCGCGATGGTGTGCACGGCGGCGCGCGCGGTCGGGCCGACGCCGATCAGGGTGGCCGAGGCGGGGCCGGTCCAGTTGCCGTAGCCGAGCAGGTGCAGGCGGGGTTCCCCGTGGACGTGGCCGTCGCGGTCGCGCAGGCCCAGCGGCGCCAGGTGGTCGAGCGCGGGGCGGAAGCCGGTGCACCAGATGACCGTGTCGGCGTCGGCGAGCGCTTGGCGGTTCATCGGTTGGGCCACGAGGACGCCTCGGTCGCGGGCGTCGCGCACGGGTGGGACGGCCACGATGTCGCCGAGGGCCCCGACGCCGCCGGGCTGGTGGGTGGCGATGTCGAACAGGGCCTTGCCGTCGATCTCGTCGGGCAGGTAGCGGGGCGGTCGGCGGGTGATCCAGGTCAGGTCGACGTGGTCGGCGAGGTCGGCGGCGATCTGGGCGCCGGAGTTGCCGCCGCCGACCACGACCACGCGTTGCCCGGCGAGTTCCCGCGGGTTGCGGTACCGCACGGTGTGCAGTTGGCGTCCGGGCAGGCCGCGGGCGCCGGCGGGGACGAACGGTCGCCACCACGTGCCGGTGGTGCTGATGACGGCGTCGGCGAACCGGCCGTCCACGTCGTAGCCGCCGTCGACCCGGCGGACCGCGCGCACGCGGACCGGACGTTCGACCGGCAGCTCGTAGCGCTTCTCGTAGGCACGCAGGTAGTCGACGACGTGCCCGGCGGTCGGGTAGCCCTCGTGCGGGAAGGACGGCATCGGCCGGCCGGGCAGGGAGCTGTGCCGGGCCGGGGAGAACAGGCGCAGCGAGTCCCAGCCGTGCAGCCACGCGCCACCCGGCTCGGGCTGGGCGTCGAGGATGGTGAAGTCCAGCCCGGCCCGGCGCAGGTAGTAGCCCGCGGCGAGCCCTGCCTGGCCGCCGCCGATCACGATGACGTTCAGCGCCGCTCCGCCTCTGCCGACTCCTCGTGGGGCGGACGGTGGGGGCCCGCGGTGCCCGGTGAGTGCTCGACCCGGTTCCGGCTCCACGGGCGGCTCGGTGCCCAGGCGTTGACGGGGGTCTTCAGGTGGTGGCTGAGCGCTTTGTCCGCCATGAGCTGCGCAGCCTCCCCCATTGGTCCGGAATCCGTCGGCGCAATGGTCGCATCCCCGACGACCGGGGTGACGGCAGGCCGGGGTCCTCACGCAACCGGCACGTCCAGTTCGGCGAGCAGGGCGCGCACCCGGCGTTCGATCTCGTCGCGCACCGGCCGGACGTCCGCCACCGCCTTGCCCGCCGGGTCGTCCAGCTCCCAGTCCAGGTAGCGCTTGCCGGGGTGGACGGGGCACGCGTCGCCGCAGCCCATGGTGACCACGACGTCGGCGGCGCGGACGATCTCCTCCGTCCACGGCTTGGGGAACTCGCCGGTGATGTCGATGTCGCGTTCGGCCATGGCCTCGACGGCGGAGGGGTTGATCTCGTAGCCCGGCTCCGAGCCGCCCGACCACGCCACCGCCGCGTCACCGGCCAGGCGCCGGAAGAACCCGAGCGCCATCTGGCTGCGCCCGGCGTTGTGGACGCAGAGGAACAGCACGGTCGGCTTGCCGTCCTGGTGGTGGCCCTCGACCCGGGCGAGGGCCTGGAGACGTTGGCGGGCGAACCGTTCGGCCAGCAGCGGCAAGTAGTTCGGGATCGTGCTGTGCGCGGCGAACTGGTCGTAGCTGGAGTGCAGGAACCGCTCGATCGTCTCCACGCCGAACACCCCGTCGAACGACTCGCGCAACCGTGCCGCCGCCGTGCGCAGGGCGAGTTGCTGATCGATGCTCAGATCGTGGTGCTCGCGTGTCCCGGCCATGCCAGGCCCTCCAAGTCGATCAGTCAGGAGTTATTGAGTCAATGATGGTTGACCTTTACCCTCCGAGTCAACCCGCACCCAACCACCGACCGAACCCTCGACCCCGCCGCGCCCTCCGCCACCCGCCACCCCGTCCGGACGTCTCCCTGGAGCCACCGGCCCCACCTCCAGCCGCCCACTCGCGGCCATCGGCCGTCAGATGAGGTTCGGGATGTCCGCGAGCTTGTGGTAGCCGATCTGCTGGTCGACCACCCTCGCCAAGTCCTTGGCATCTCGGGCCCGACCCAAGACCTCGTCCAACCACACCCGTCCGTTCACCCAGTCGAGCGGAAGCCGAGTCCGCGGCCAGACCTCGAGAAGGGAACGGGCCACCGCGGTTCCTTCATCGACCAGGTCTTGTTCCGCGCAGACCGCTGCCACCAAGATGCTTTGCCCGACTTCGTGAACGGCCGGCGGGTGACCATCGGCATGCCGGTTCTTCGCATGGTCGTGGAGCGCACGAACCACCTCCACAATCCCAGGCGGTTCGTCCACCGACAGGCTGGACTGTCGACGAACACCCTCGACCGCAACCCGGAACTCTTCCGCGTGCCGCGAGAACATGACCTGTTTCTGCGCACCCGAATCATCCAGGAGCCTCTGCCCCATGGTCAGGGAGATGACCGGGAAAGGCACTGCGAGCACATGGATGTGCACCGTCGGGAAGTACGCGTCGCCCGCGGTGTTGCGATCGAGGGTTATCCCTTGCACCACCGGACCCAGCAGCCTCAACAACCGCAGCGGACGCCACACCGCGAACTGGTCGAAAGTCCGGCCCCAGTCAGAGGTGACCTTTCCGCTCCCGACGGTCATGCCGTGTCACGCACGGTCGGGTCGGTGCGGTCGTAGCCCTCACGGTCGCCGTGACCGGGGGTCACGAACTTCGGCATGGCATTTCCTCCCCGCTTGGTGCGGACGCTCGACGGTACTGACCCCACGTCGCCGGACGTGTACTGCCCGCCCGGTCACCGGGGTTCGGTGCGCAGTTCGAGCATGCCGTCACGGAGGTCGACACGGGTGCCGAACAGGTGGCTCAGCTGATCCAGGACGGAACGCAGGTGGGCGGTGTCGGCGTCGGCGGTGTGGTGGAGGCGCAGGCGGTTGGCTTTCACCGGGGCCATCCGCAGGCGGGCGAGGTGGCCCGTGTCCGGGTGGACCGTGGCGAAGTACAGCAGGCGCAGGTCGTCGCGGTACTCCTCGTGACCGGTGATGCCTTCGTAGTCGTTGATGAGGTCGCCGCAGCCGTAGAGGATCAGCTTGCCGTGGTGGAGCTCGATCGGGCGTGGGTGGTGCGAGGAGTGGCCGTGCACGATGTCCACCCCGCCGTCGACGAGCGCGTGCGCGAAGTCGACGTGCGAGTCGGGAACGTCGTAGCCCCAGTTCGACCCCCAGTGCAGCGACACCACGACGACGTCACCGGGACGCTTGATCCGCCGCACGCGGGCGGTGACGTGGTGGGCGGCGGCCCCGGACACGTCCGGCAGCAGGGCGACCCCCGGCCGGTCCGGGGTGGCCGCCCAGCTGCCGGGGATTCCGCTGGACCGGGCCCCGAGCGAGACGAAGACGACCCGGCTCCCGTCGCCCGCGGGGAGGACGGCGGGCTGTTCCGCCTCGCTCGCGGTGCGTCCCGCGCCCGCCACCGCGATCCCTGCCCTGGTCAGCACGTCGAGGGTGTCGACCAGTCCGCGGCGGCCGAAGTCGAGCACGTGGTTGTTGGCGAGCGCGCAGGCGTCGGGTCGGGCCGCGGTCAGGCACGGGACGTTCCCCGGACTCATCCGGTAGTGCAGTCGCTTGGCGGGGTCGATCCCGCCGTCGCCGGTGACGCTGGTCTCCAGGTTGATCAACCGCACGTCCGGCGCCTCCTCGGCCAGCACGCGCAGGGCATCTCCCCACGGCCACGCGAAGTCGACCGGGCACGGGATTGGGCCGTTCTCCTGCTCCGCCAACGCAACGTAGGACCGCGCGTCCTCGACCCACGGCTCGTGCAGCCGCGGGTCGCCCGGGTGCGGCAGGATCTGGTCGACCCCGCGCCCGGTCATCACGTCACCGCACAGGAACACCGTGACCACCGGTCGATGGTCCACCTGGAGCCGAGAGATCGCCGACCACCGCACCGACCCCGAGCCCGAGTCCGAGTCCGGACGACGTCACGGTGACGGCGTCGTCCGGACCGGTGTGGAGGCCGGGTGTCCGGTGCTCGGCGACCGGTGTTCGCCCGCCGTCAGACCACGGGCTGTGCCAGCGCCGCCTCGGTCGCCTCACGCACACCCGACCGCAGGACGACGAGGTCCACGATCCCCGTCTCGGTCAACGGCCTGAGCACGGCGCGCTGGTCGGCGGCCACGGCGAACCGGACGCCCCGCCGTTCGGCCCGGTGCCGCGCCTCGATGAGCATCGACAGGCCGATCGTGCCGAAGAACGTCACCGCGGTGAGGTCGAGCACCAGCACCTCGGACGGCTCGGCCAGGCGGGCGATGACCTCGGTGCGCACGTCGTCGCAGGTCAGCATGTCCACCACGCCGTCGACGCGGATCACCGTGGCGCCGTCGCGCCGGACGGTCTCCACGAGGATGTGTGGAGCAACCTCGACCTGCTCGCTCATCGGACTGCGCCTCCTGGGAAGTCGTCGGACAACACCGTGCCCCGCCGCGGCAACGCGCCGGTCGGCCACCCCATAGTTGCCCACGGCCGGGCGCGGTGTCACCGCCGAACGTGGATGTGCGGTGGCCCGCCGTCGGGGTACGGCAGCGGAGGTACGCACCGATGTCACACGATCGGGTGGTCGTGGTGCGATCACCCGGGGAGGGACGCCACGAGCACGGCGGCGCCGTCGACGCGGTCCGCGGCGAGGTCGGTCAACGCCTGGTCGGCCGCGTCGAGCGGGTAGGGCGTGGTGGTGACCTCCAGCCGGTGCGCGCCCGCGAAGCGCAGGAACTCCGCGGCGTCCTGCCGGGTGTTGGCCGTGACGCTGCGCAGCTGCCGTTCCTGGAACAGGTGCGACCGGTAGACCAGCGGCGGGATGTCGGTGAGGTGGATGCCCGCGATCGACAGCGTGCCCCCGCGGTCCAGCGCTTCGAGCGCGGGCCGGACGAGCGTGCCGACCGGGGCGAACAGGATCGCCGAGTCCAGCGGCTCCGGTGGCGGGTCCGCGGCGTCGCCCGCCGACGTCGCGCCGAGGGCCATCGCCAGCTCACGGGCCCGAGCGCTGCGGGTCATGACGTGCACGACGGCCCCACGGGCCAGCGCGACCTGTGCCGCCAGGTGCGCGCTCGCCCCGAAGCCGTAGATGCCCAGCCGTCCGCCCTCGGGCAGTTCCGCGCGCTGCAACGCCCGGTACCCGATGATCCCGGCGCACAGCAACGGGGCCGACTCGGCGTCGGAGTACCCGGCGGGCAGGTGGTGGGCGTAGTCGGCGGGGACCACGGTGAAGTCGGCGTAGCCGCCGTCGGCGTCCCACCCGGTGTAGACCGACTCCGGGCACAGGTTCTCGTCGCCACGCAGGCAGTACCGGCACCGACCGCACGTGCCGCGCAGCCACGCCACGCCCACCCGGTCGCCGATCGCGAACCGGTCGTCGTCGGACCGGACGACCTCGCCGACGACCTCGTGCCCGGGCACGACCCCGGGACGGTGCACGGGCAGGTCGCCTTCGGTGACGTGCAGGTCGGTGCGGCAGACCCCGCAGACCAGCACCCTGAGCAGCAGCTCCCCCGGTCCCGGCTCGGGCACCGGATCCCGGTGCTGCACCAGCGGCCCGCCCGCCATCGGGCCGGGCCGGTCCACGTGCCACGCCCGCATGGTGCTCACCGGTCGATCGTCGCACCGATCCTCCCCCGCGCACCCGGAGCCCGGGGCGCCCCGCCGATGACGGTCGGCACATCGACCGCCGTCACGGCGGGTGATCCCCGTTCGGGTCGCACATTCCCCCGGAGGCTCGACACGGCCCGGTCAGGGGTATCCCATGCTGGAGTCGTCCAGAGGAGGGATGTGCCATGCGGGCAACCGTCGGTGACGAGCTGTTGGTGCACGGCAAGGTCGTCGGGCAGCACGACCGCACCGCCGAGATCCTCGAAGTGCTGGGGAAGGACGGCGAGCCGCCTTACCGGGTGCGGTTCGAGGACGGGCACGAGACCGTCATCCTGCCCAGCCCGGATGCGATCGTGCGCCACGCGAAGGGCGAGGCGTAAGCGCTCGGGCAGCCCCGAAGCGCACTGTCCACAACAGACAGTCGCGTCCGTCGGGCTGAACCCCCGATCGCACCCGGCGCTAATGAGACGCACAGATCGTTCCGGGGCTTGCCGGTTGGAACTGTTTCGCTCGATACTTCGTAACGTTTCAGTCCCGACACTGGCGTCGGGAGACGGGTGGCCCCTCCGGCGGAACCGTCTCTCGCTTACCTGCCGAGGAACGGTCCGATGAACCTGAAGAACTTGTTACCCGGCGCCGTCCTGGCGGTCGCGGGGGCGATGGTCGCGGCGTTGTTGGCGTTCGCCGCGCCGCAAGCGTCGGCGGCGAGCCTGACCCAGGTGACGAACTTCGGCACCAACCCCACCAACCTGCAGATGCACCTGTACGTCCCGGACCGCGTGGCCGCCAAGCCCGGGATCCTGCTGGCCATCCACTACTGCGGCGGGTCCGGGCCGGGATTTCACTCCCAGACCCAGTACGCGTCCCTGGCCGACCGCCACGGCTTCATCGTGATCTACCCGACCGTCACGCGCAGCAGCAAGTGCTGGGACGTCTCGTCACCGGCGGCACTGCGCCGCGGTGGCGGCAGCGACCCCGTCGGGCTGATGGCGATGGTCGACTACGTCAAGCAGCGCCACAACGGCGACCCCGGCCGGATCTTCGCCACCGGCACCTCCTCCGGCGCGATGATGACCAACGTCCTGCTCGGCGTCTACCCGGACGTCTTCCAGGCCGGCGCTTCGTTCGCCGGCGTCCCGTTCGCGTGCTTCGCCACCACCAACGGCTCGGAGTGGAACAGCCAGTGCTCCAGCGGCCAGTCGATCAAGACTCCGCAGCAGTGGGGCGACCTCGTCCGCGCGGCCTACCCCGGCTACACCGGCCCCAGGCCCAGGATGCAGATCTGGCACGGCACCAACGACGACACGCTGCGCTACCCCAACTTCGGCGAGCAGGTCAAGCAGTGGACGAACGTCCACGGACTGGGCCAGACGCCGACGTTCACCGACACGCCGCAGTCCGGCTACACGCGCACCCGCTACGGCAGCAGCGGCGGGATGGCGCCGGTCGAGGCGATCAGCATGCAGGGCGTCAGCCACAACATCCCCGTCGACGCCGCCCAGGTCATCCGCTTCTTCGGGCTCGACGGCACCCCACCCACCAGCACCACCACTACGACCACGACGACCAGCACTACGACCACCACGACCACGACGCCGCAGCCCGGTTACGGCTGCCGGGTCGAGTACACCGTGAGCGCCTGGAACACCGGCTTCACCTCGTCGATCACCATCACCAACACCGGCAGCGCGGCGATCAACGGCTGGAGCCTCGCGTTCGCCCTCCCGGGCGGGCAGACCATCACCAGCGGCTGGAGCGCCACCTACGCGCCGACCACCGGCGCGGTGACCGCCCGGAACGTCTCGTACAACGGCGCCATCGCGCCCGGCACGTCGGTGGGCATCGGCTTCCAGGCCAACCACACCGGCAACACCGGCGAACCGTCCTCGTTCACGCTCAACGGGTCGGCCTGCACCGTCGCCTGAACCTGCGGGTTCCCGGCCCGCCGCCGGGAACCCGCAGTGGCCCCCTGAACCTCGGTGCACCATCGCTTCGGGTGCTCCGCCGCCGAGCACCTCCCGGACCGTGGGTGCGACTCCATCGCGCTGTCGACCAGGACGAGCCGCGGGCAGCGGTCTCGGCACGCCCGCCGACCCGGTGAGCAGGGAGCCGTACCTCCTCACCGGTGCTCCGGCGGTGGCGCACTGCGATACCCGATTGAGCGATACCGTCTACCTTTACCGGGGCTTTACTCGCTGACCGCGCGGCCGGATACTGGCGTCGAGGGGAGTACTTCCCAAGCGCCTGCCCGGTCAGTACGGACACCTCGGTCGATGTCCTCGGGAGGCCGCCCCGGTCGGGGTGAAGGAGACCTCGAACATCGACTGTTCGGGGAGGTTCGGTGCCCCTGTCAGCGGCGGTTTCGGCGGAGGTCGTCGGCACGCCCGGTCTGTGGTTGGTCAGCATCGCCGTCCTCGTCGCGCTGCTGGTCGCCGACTTCGCGGTCACCCACCGGCCGCACGAGGTGTCGATGCGGGAAGCGGTCGGGTGGTCGGCGTTCTACCTGACCTTGCCGGTGGTGTTCGGGGCCTGGTTGTGGAACACCGCCGGCAGCGACCGGGCGCTGGAGTTCATGACCGGGTTCGTCGTCGAGAAGTCCCTGTCGGTGGACAACCTGTTCGTCTTCATGCTGCTGCTCGCCGTCTTCGCCGTCCCCTCTGACGTGCGGCAACGCGTGCTGCTCTTCGGCATCGTCGGCGCGTTGGCGCTGCGCGGCGTGTTCATCGCCGCCGGCGCGGCCATGCTGTCGGCGGGCACGTGGGCGTTCCTCGTGTTCGGGCTCATCCTGTTCGTCTCGGCGCTGAAGATCCTGCACGAGGCGCTCACCGGGAACGTCGCCCTGCGTGAGGTCTCCCGGATGCGCTCCGTCCGGCTGTTGCGGCGCCTGATGCCCGTCACCGACGACTACCGCGGCACCCGCCTGACCGTGCGCGAACACGGCCGACGCGCGCTCACCCCGCTGGCGGTCGTCGTGGTCGCCGTCTTCGCCACGGACATGGTGTTCGCCGTCGACTCGGTGCCGGCCGTCTACGGCATCACCGACGACCCCTACCTCGTGTTCGCCACCAACGCGTTCGCCCTGCTCGGCCTGCGCGCCCTGTACTTCGTCCTGCACACCGCCCTGGCCAAGCTCGTCCACCTCAACCACGGGCTGGCCGTCATCCTCGCCTTCATCGGGGCGAAGCTCGTGCTGCACTGGGCCCACGGCATCTGGCCGGACGTGCCCGAGATCCCCACCCCGGTCTCGCTGGCGGTGATCATCGCCGTGCTCGCGACCGTCATCCTGACCAGCCTGCGCTCCCGACGCCGCGCCGGGCCCTCCGCCCGCCGGCCGAGCGAGAAGGCCACCACACCACAGGACTGACCATGCTCTTCGAGTGGCTCTTCGACGTGCTCATCACCACCTTGATCACCGTGCTGGTCCTCGCCTCACTGGTGATCACCTGCGCCGCCCTGAACCCACCGCGCGGACCGCACCCCCCGCCCCGCAGCCGGTGACCCCACGGGGTGATCGCACCGACGAGGTGCCCGGGTCGGGCGTGCCGGACCGGCACCCGACCGGGGCTACCGGCGCGGCCGCGGAGAGCCGATAGTGATCCGGTTCAAGCTCGCACCCCCGTCGCGAAGTCGCACACCGCGGTGGCAGACGAGGCCAGGCCGACGCTGGAGGATCCGGAACCCATGACCATGCCGATGCCCGACGACCACCCCCTCGGGCCGCCCCCGGACGAGCAGTCGTGGGTCCGGGTCGCCGCGGACCTGGCCACCGGTTTCGCCGCCACCGCCGACGAGTTCGACCGGACCGCGCAACTGCCGGTCGCGAACCTGCGGGCCCTGCACGCCAGCGGTCTCGACCAGGCCACGCTGCCGCGCGAGTGGGGCGGGCAGTCGCTGAGCTACCGCACGGTCGGCGCGGTCCTGCGGGTCCTCAGCGCCGCCGACCCGTCCACCGCCTGCGTGTGGCTCATGCACATCGGCGCCGCCGAAGGCCTCGTGCGCCACTCCGCCCCCGACGCGGCCCGGTACTACGCCGACGAGCTCATCGCGGGCCGCCGCTTCGCCAACGCCCTGTCCGAGCCTTCGGGGGGCAACCAGTTCCTCTCACCGCAGCAGGTCGCCGAACCCGTCGACGGCGGGTACCGGCTCACCGGCGCGAAGCGGTTCGTGTCCGGCTGCGAGATCGCCGACCACTTCCTCGTCAACGCGCTCGTGGACGGGCAACCCACCCTGTTCGGGCTCGAACCCGACCACACCGTGACCTTCGAGCCGCAGGACACCCTGGGCCTGCGCGCCACCCGCAGCCACCTGATCGGGCTCAACGGCACCGTGCTGCGCTCCGACCGGCGGTGCCCGCCGTCCCCGCAGCCCAAGCCCAACCACATCGCCGCCGGCCTGGCCTGGCTCTCCCTCGGCATCGCCGACACCGCCCTGGACACGCTCGTCCGCTACGCACGCGGACGAACCCTGCCCTCGACCGGACAGCCCCTGGCGGCCGAGCAGCGCCTCCAGTTCGAGGTCGCCGACGCCGTGCTCCGGCTCGAAGCCGCCGCGCTGGTCGCCCACAACACCGCCTGGCTCGCCGACCGCGACTCGCCCCTCTTCCTGCCCGCCGCGACGCGCGCGAAGCCCACGGCGAACCAGGTCGCCCGCGACGTCGCGCAGCTGTGCCTCCAGGTCGGCGGCGGGTCCGGCTTCGTCGCCACCTCGCCGATCCAACGGATCTTCCGCGACGCGCAGGCCGGGTGGCTGATGGCCCACTCCGTGGAGTTCTGCCTCAACCTCATCGGCGCCGACGCCATGCTCGCGCCCCGCGACGAGCCCGACCAGGTCACTCGTGGTTGAGCGCACCCGACCGGAACACCGCCAGCTCGACGCCGTCGAACCCCGCCGCGCGCACGACCTCGGTGAGCGCGGGGCCGATCCCCGGCCGGTCGACCAGGTCGGGGTCGAGTTCGACCCGGCCCACGTCACCGAGGTCGCGCACGCGCAGGTCCCAGCTCGGCGTCCCCGCGCTCACCAGCCACGCCCGGACCGCCGCCTCGGCGCGTTCGACCCGCGCCAGGCGTGAGGGTGTGATCGCCACGCCGTAGCGCACCCGGCTCGCCAGGCAGGGCATCGCCGGCTTGTCCCAGGTGGACAGCCCCCAGTGCCGGCTCACCGCGCGGACGTCGGCCTTGGTCATCCCGAGGTCGCGCAACGGGGTCCGCACGCCGATCTCGTCGCCGGCGCGGATGCCCGGTCGGAACGGGTCGCGCGCGTCGTCGGCGTTCACCCCGGTCGCCACCGCGGTCAGGCCGTGGTCGCGGGCGACGGACGTGATGGTGTCCAGCACGGTGGACTTGCAGAAGTAGCAGCGGTCCCGGCCGTTCGCCGCGTACGCGGGGTTGTCCAGCTCGGCGGTACCCGGCGTGACGTGCCGGACACCGAGGCCGTCGGCGAACGCGACCGCGACCGCGAGCTCGGCGGCGGCCAGGCTCGCCGAGTCGGCGGTGACGGCGAGCACCGCGTCGGGCCCCAAGGCGCGCGCCGCGGCGGCGAGCACGAGCGCGGAGTCCACGCCGCCGGAGAAGGCGACGGCGACCGGGCCGACGTCGGCCAACCGCGCCACGAGTCGGTCGGCGGTGGTGGCGGTGTCCATCAGGGCTCCTCGGGGCTCTCGGCGGCCATGGCGAGCACGGTGCGCAGGGGCAGGCCCGTCCGCCGGGCGACGGCGACGGCGTCGTCGTACTCCGGCTTGCCGTGGTGCGGTCCGTGCTTGCGGCGCACCGGCATGCCGTGGACGTGCACGGTGTCGGTGCTGCGGGGCAGGGCCGTGCGCCGCACGCCGGTCCGCCGCACGCCGAGGGAGCCCGTCTCCACCAGCATCCGTCGTTCGATCCCGTCGGCGGTCTCCGGTGCGGCCAGCGCGTGCAGGACGTGGCCCGGTCTGCCCTTCTTCATCGTGGCCGGGGTGATCCAGCTGTCCAGCGCGCCCGCGTCCAGCAGCAGGGCGACGACGTAGCCGAGGACCTCGCCGGTGACGTCGTCGAGGTTGGTCTCCAGCACCACGAGGTCGCGTACTTCCCCTGCTTCGTCGTGGCGGGCGTCCAGGTCGCCGAGTCGCACCACGGCGACGTTGGGCCGGTCGGGCAGCGTCCTGGTGCCCACGCCGTAACCGGTGGCCGCCATGCGCATCTCCGGCACGGGACCGTAGTCCGCGCCGATCGCGAGCAGCAGCGCCGCGGCGGTCGGCGTCACGGTCTCGCCGCGCAGGGTGGTGCCGACGACGTGTGCGCCTTCCAGCAGCGCCGAGGTGGCCGGGGCCGGGCAGGGCAGCACCCCGTGCGCGGTGCGGACCGACCCGCTGCCGATCGGCAACGCCTCGCAGTGCACCGCCCGCACGTCCAGGGCGTGCAGCGCGGCGGCCACGCCGACGATGTCCACGAGGGTGTCGTGACCGCCGAGCTCGTGCAGGTGGACCTGGTCGGGGTCCTCGCCGTGCAGGCGTCCCTCGACCTCGGCGATGGCCCGCAGCGCGGCGACCGCGGTCTGAGCCACGGCCGGTTCGCGGACCCTGGACGCCATGGCGATCAGCTCGCCCGCCTTGCGGCTCGTCGCGTCGTCGGACACCGACACGACAGCGCGGCGGCCCGTGAGCCCGTGCGTGAGCACCGGGGTGACGGTGAGGTCCCAGCCGGTCAGGCCGGTGTCGGTGACCGCCGCGCGGATCGCGTCCTGCGGTGCGCCCGCGTCCACCAGCGCGGCCAGCAGCATGTCACCGGCCAGCCCGGTGAACGGCGAGATCACGCACACCCGGCTCACGTCGTCCTCCGCCCCGCCACGCGGGCGAGCCGGAACGCGGCCATCGCGGCGCCGAACCCGGAGTCGATGTTCACCACGGTGATGCCCGCCGCGCAGGAGGCGTGCATCGCCAGCAACGCGGTGATGCCCTCCAGGCCGGCGCCGTAGCCGGTCGAGGTGGGCACGGCCACCACCGGGCACGCGACCAGGCCCCCGATCGCGCTCGCCAGCGCGCCTTCCATGCCCGCCACCACGATGACGGTGTCCGCGGCCCGCAGCCGGTCCTGCTCGGCCAGCAACCGGTGCAGGCCGGCCACCCCGACGTCGGTGACCGTGGTGACGCCGAGTCCCACGGCGGTCGCGACGGCGGCGGCCTCCCGCGCCACCGGCAGGTCGGCCGTGCCCGCCGCGGCCACCACCACGTCGAACCCGGTCGGCGCGGCCGGGCGCCAGGTCAGCAGCCGCGCTCCGCTGTCGTGCGCACCGTCGGGCACGGCGGCCAGCACGGCCGCCGCCGCGTCGGGCTCCACGCGGGTGGCCAGCACCGGGCCGTCGTTGTGCCGCAACAACGTCCGCACGATCCCGCTGATCTGCTCGGGCGTCTTCCCGCTGCCGTAGATGACCTCGGGCAGGCCTTGGCGCGCTTCGCGGTCCACGTCGACCCTGGCGAACCCGAGGTCGACCGCCTCCGGTCCGGTCATGGTCGCGCTCCCCGGGTGGCGGTGAAGGGCGCGTGCGCGAGGAGCTCGCTCCCGATGGCCCTGAGCAGCTCGGGCGCCTGCCGCATCGCCGTGTCGAGGTCGCCCGCGCGCTCCAGCAGCGACCACGCGGCGACCACGCCGACCTCGCGCAGCCGTTCGGGGGTGAGCCGGACGTCGCCGGCGACGACCGCGACCGGCACGCCGTGCCGCCGTGCCGCCTCGGCCACGCCGATCGGCGCCTTGCCGCGCAGGCTCTGCTCGTCGAACCGGCCTTCGCCGACCACGACGAGTGAAGCCCCGCGCAACGCGTCCTCGACGCCGATCGCCCGCAGGACGAAGTCGGCACCGGACGTCCGCCGGGCGTCGAGGGCGGCCAACGCGGCGAACCCCGCGCCACCGGCCGCGCCCGCGCCCGGTTCCCCGCTCAGGTCCCGCCCGGTCTCCTCCGCCACGACGGCGGCGAACCGGCGGAGCCCTCGCTCCAGCACCTGCACGTCCCTGGGCGTTGCGCCCTTCTGCGGCGCGAACACCGCGGCGGCGCCGTTCGGGCCGGTCAGCGGGTTGTCGACGTCCGAGGCCAGGGTCACGCGCGCGTGCGCCAGCCTCGGGTCCAGCCCGGACAGGTCGACGCGCGCCGTGCCGGTCAACGCCGCGCCGCCGGGGCCGATCGGCTCGCCCGAGGCGCCGGTGACGCGCGCGCCCAGGGCGCGCAGCAGGCCCGCTCCCCCGTCCGTGGTGGCGCTGCCGCCCACGGCGAGCACGATGTCGGCGCAGCCGCGGTCCAGCGCGGCGCGGATCAGCTCACCGGTGCCGCAGGTGTCGGCGGTGAGCGGCGCGAGCCAGCCGTCGGGCAGCACGTCCAACCCGCTGGCCTGGGCCAGCTCGACCACCGCCCGGTCACCGCGCACGGCGAACGCGGCCCGCACCGGTTCGCCCGTGGGACCGGTGACCTCGACGCGCACCTCGTCGTAGCCGGCGCGCACCAACGCCGCCACGGTGCCCTCGCCGCCGTCGGCGACGGGCATCGCCACCGCCTGGCCGTCCGCGTCCGCCACGCCGTCGACCACCGCCGCACAGGCGTCGGCGGCGGACACCGAGCCCCGGAACTTGTCCAGGCAGACCAGGACCGTCCCGTTCACCGGCCCGGCCCTTCGACGTAGGGGATCGTCTGCGGGCCTTCCGGCAGCACGCACAGCCGGGCGTCGGGCCCGGCCGCGGCGAGGGCGTCGGCGACGGTCGCGGAGATGTCCGCGGTCTGCCGCAGGTGGGCGGTGGCCAGGTCGGCGTCGCTGAGGTAGGAGGTGTGCATGACGACCCGGCAGTCGGCCTGGATGCGCGCCTGGATCTGGACCTGCCACTGGTCGGGCACGGTGACCTGCCGCGCGGAGATCTCCGCGAGCAGCGCCTCGGGCGAGGCGGCCGAGGCCAGCACCTCGCGGTAGGAGCCGTGGTCGGGGAAGCCGTCGCGGCACTCGGCCGCGCACACGATCACCCCGCCCGCCTTGACCACCTGGTAGGCGGCCGACATGCCCTTCACCGACTGGTAGAGGTTCTGGTCCAGCGGATAGCCGGAGTTGGTGGTCACCACGACGTCGAACGGGCGGGGCACCGGCCGCATGGCGACCTCGCGCGCGGTCCGCACCGCCTCGGCGTGCATGGCGAGCAGGTCACCGCCGAACGCGGCGACGACCTCCTTGTCCTGGTTGAGGACCACGTCGAAGCCGAACGTCACGCCGGTGGCGTCCGCGATGGCGCGCACGTCGTCGTGCACGGGGTTGCCCTCGATGATCCCCCACGTCGCCCGCGGGTCGCCGATCCGGCGCGCGTCGTGCAGCACCAGCACCGTCTCCAGCGCCGCCAGGCCCGGCGCGACGAGCTTCGGGCCGCCCGAGAAGCCGGCGAAGAAGTGCGGCTCGACGAAACCGGTGGTGATGCGCACGTCCGCGTCGACCCAGTCCCGGTTCAGCCACACGGGCACGCCCGCGCCGAACTCGCCCATCCACGTCAGAGCGCTCCGGTCGCGGGCGTCGTGGTTGACGATCCGCACCGAGTCGACCACCTCGTCGCCGAACATCCGGCGCAGCTCGGCCTCCGTGTTGCCCCGGTGCGTCCCCGTGGCGACCAGCACCACGACGTCGTCGAGGTCGACCAGGCCGTCCAGCTCCTCCAGGATGGCCGGGATCATCAGCTCCCGGGGCTGCGGGCGCGTCCCGTCGCAGGCGGAGATCGCCACGGTCTGCCCTGGGCGCACGCGGTCCCGCAGCGGCGGCCCGGCGACCGGGGTGCGCAGGGCACGGCGGAGGATATCCTTCGGCGCTTCGGTCGCCTGGCGGTGCCCGGGTGTCACCACGGTGGTCACCGCCGGGTCGACCCGCAGGTCCAACCCGGTCTCGCCGTAGGCCAGTCGCACCGTGCGCATCAGCTGTCCCCCAACCGGTTGCCGCGGGCGGCGGTGCCACCGACGCGCCGGTCCCGCCCCGCCGGCACGCGGACCGGCCGGTCGGAGCCGATCATAAGCCGGTCGGGGTCGAACGCCTCCGGCACGACGTCGACGCGGGGCCGCGGGTACGCCGGCCCGAAGTCACGCCCGCCGCCGCCCTGCGGCCGGGCGGGGAGGTGCCGTGAGCGGTGGTGGGCGTCGATCCGGATCACTGCGCTCGCTCCTGCTCCAACGCGTCGAGTTCCGACCACAGCGCCTCGGGGATCACGGTGGCGGCGTGCCCGGCGTTCTCGGCGACTTCCCGTGGGTTCCGGGCGCCGACGACGACGCCGGTCACCGCCGGGTGCCGCAGCGGGAAGCGCAGTGCAGCGGCGGCCAGGGGGACGCCGTGCGCGGCGCAGCGCTCGGCCAGGACGAGGGCCCGCCGGCGCACCCCCTCCGGGGCGGGGGCGTAGTCGTAGGAGGCGCCGGGGGCCGGGTCGGCGAGGATGCCGCTGTTGAAGACCCCGCCCACGAGGACGCCCACCCGCCGCTGCTCGCACAGCGGCAGCAGGTCGTCGGCCGCGCTCCGGTCGAGCAGGGAGTACCGGCCGGCCACGAGCACGCAGTCCACGTCGGTCTCGGCGACGAACCGGGTGAGCATCGCCGTCTGGTTCATGCCCGCCCCGATCGCCCGCACCGCGCCCTCGGCCCGAAGCCGCTCCAGCGCCGGGTACGCCCCGGTAACGGCGTCCTCCCAGTGCTCGTCGGGGTCGTGGATCAGCACGACGTCGAAGGAGTCGAGGCCGGACCGCTCCAGGCTCTCCGACAACGACCGGTAGACGCCCGCCGCGCTGTAGTCGCGGACGCGGACCAGACCTTGCCCGTCGTGGAAGCCCTCGTCGCCGGGCGCGGTCTCGCCGGGCACCAGCAGCCGGCCGACCTTGGTCGACACCGTGAACTCCGCCCGGGGCCGGGTGGCCAGGAACGCCCCGAGGCGCCGTTCGGCCAGGCCCGCGCCGTAGTGGGGCGCGGTGTCGAAGTAGCGGACGCCGGTGGCCCACGCCGTCTCCAGCGCGGCGGCGGCCTGCTCCTCCGCGACCGCCGAGAACAACCCGGCCAGCGGCGCGGTGCCCAAGCCGAGCCGGCTCACCGTGACGTCCGAGCGGCCGAGCGGCACCCGTTCGGTGAACCACTGCGGGGTCGCGGAGGTCATCACGCCTGTCCCAGGACGTGGCGCTGCCGGCCCAGCCCGTCGATCTCGGCCTCGACGACGTCACCGGCACGCAGGTAGGGGAAGTCGTTGGCGCCGAAGGCGACGCCGGCCGGGGTACCGGTGTTGATCACGTCACCCGGCTCCAGCACCATGAACCGGCTGAGGTACCAGACGACGTGGCGGACACCGAAGATCATGTCCTTGGTGTGGCCGTCCTGGCGCAGCTCGCCGTTGACCCGCAACCGCATCCCCAGTCCCTGCGGGTCGCCCACCTCGTCGGGCGTGACCAGCCAGGGGCCGAGCGGGTTGAACGTCTCGCACGACTTGCCCTTGTCCCACGTCCCGCCCCGCTCGTGCTGGAACGCCCGTTCGGTGACGTCGTCGGCGATGGCGTACCCCGCGATGACGTCGTCGGCGTCGGCCGGCGAGTCCAGGTAGCGCGCCGTGCGGCCGATGAGCACCGCCAGCTCGACCTCGTAGTCGGTCTTGACGCTGTCGCGCGGGACGAGGACCGCGTCGTCGGGACCGACGACCGTGTTCGAGGCCTTCAGGAAGACCACCGGCTCGGCGGGCGGGGGCGTCGCGGTCTCGGCGGCGTGGTCGGCGTAGTTCAGCCCGACGCAGACGACCTTCCCCGGCCGGGCGACCGGGGCGCCGATCCGCAGGCCCGTGATGTCGATCGGGTCCACCGCGCCGTCGGCGAGGGCCGCTCGGACCCGGTCCACGCCGCCGCCCGCCAGGAAGGCGCCGTCGATGTCGGCGGTCAACCCGGTCAGGTCGTAGGCGGCGCCGCGGGCGTCGAGGACGACGGGCCGCTCGTGGCCCGCCGGGCCCACGCGCAGGAACTTCATCGGGGTTCTCCTTGGTGTGCGACGTCTTGGTGCGGCGTCTTGGTGCGACGTGTTGGTGTGCGACGCCGTCGTCAGCCGGCGGGCGGGACGTCGCCGTCGCGGTCCACGTGCTCGCGCAGCCACCGCTCGGTGGTGGTGATGTGCAGGAGGGCGGCGGCCTGGGCGAGGGCGGCGTCGCGATCGACCAGCGCGTGGTAGATGGCCTCGTGCTCGGCGAGGGTGCGGCTCGCCGCGTTGTCGTCGACCAGTCCGCGCCACACCCTGGCGCGCACCGTGCGGCCGGAGATGCCGTCCAGCAGGGTCGCCAACGTCGCGTTGCCCGTGGCGGCGACGACGGCCCGGTGGAAGGCGGCGTCGTGCTCGTTGAGCAGCTCCACGTCGTCGCGGGCGGCGCGCATCGCGTGGAGGTGCTCCTCGACCACGGCGAGCTCCGCGGCGCTGATCCGGGTGGCCGCGAGTCCGGTGGCGACCGGCTCGAACAGCCGGCGCACCTCGGTGAGCTCCAACAGCGTGTCGCCGTGGAGCAGCTCCACCGCGGACGCGATGCTCCCGAGCAGCACCTCCGGCTCCAGGCTGGTCACGTAGGTGCCGTCGCCCCGCCGGATCTCCAGCACGCGTGCGACCACGAGCGCCTTGACCGCCTCCCGCATCAGGTTCCGGGACAGGCCCAGCTCGGCGGCCAACTGCTGCTCCGGGGGAAGCTTCGACCCCGGCGACAGGTCACCCGACTGGATCAGGTCCCTGATGCGGTCGATCGCCTTGTCGGTCAGTGACATCGGTGGCTTCTCCCAGGACGTGGCGTGCGCGCTGGGCAGGCTAGCAATACATCCCATCTCTACGGAAGACATTGGATGTCTCGGAAACCAGGCCCACCTTCGACGTTGGCCATTTACCCGGCTAATTACCGGTTTTCCGCCTGAGTCGAGCGCCGACTCTAGACACCGACAGGCCGGACGACCTATAAATCCATCCCATGTCCTGTCGGCTCCTGGGCCGCGGACATGCCGCAGACACACGACAAGGGGTGGTGGCCATGCCTTCGACCCGACGCCGAGGCGTCCGCGCCGGAAGCGCCAGGCACGATGACTGAACTGATCACCGCCGTCGACGCGGTCGACGTGCGGTTCCCGACCTCGCGCGAGCTCGACGGCTCCGACGCCATGAACCCCGAACCCGACTACTCGGCCGCCTACGTGACCATCCGGACCAGCGAGGACGCCGAGGGCCACGGCCTCGCGTTCACCGTGGGGCGCGGCAACGACGTCGAGGTCGCCGCCGTGCGCGCCCTGGCCCCGTTGGTCGTCGGGCTGCCGGTGGACGAGGTCCTGGGCGATCCGGGCGCGTTCTCGCGGCGGCTGACCGGTGACAGCCAGCTGCGCTGGCTCGGCCCCGAGAAGGGCGCCATCCACATGGCCGCCGCGGCCGTCGTCAACGCCGTCTGGGACCTCTACGGGCGCCGCACGGGCAAGCCGGTGTGGCAGCTGCTCTCCGAACTGACCCCCGAGCAGCTCGTCGACCTCGTCGACTTCCGCTACCTCGAGGACGTCCTCACCCGCGACGAGGCGCTCGACATCCTCCGCCGCGCCGAGCCCGGCCGCGCCGACCGCGCCGCCCACCTCCTGCGGCACGGCTACCCCGCGTACACCACCACACCCGGCTGGCTCGGCTACGACGACGAGAAGCTCGTGCGCCTGTCGAAGGAGGCCGTCGCCGACGGGTTCACCCAAATCAAGCTGAAGGTCGGCGCGGACGCCGCCGCCGACCGGCGCCGCCTGCGGCTGGCCCGCGAGGCGGTCGGGCCCGACATCAGGATCGCCGTGGACGCCAACCAGGCCTGGGGCGTGCGGCAGGCCGTCGAGTGGATGACCGGGCTGCTGCCCTACGACCCGTACTGGATCGAGGAGCCCACCTCGCCCGACGACATCCTCGGCCACGCCGCGATCCGGCGGGCGCTGGCGCCGGTGAAGGTCGCCACCGGCGAGCACACCCACAACCAGGTGATGTTCAAGCAGCTGCTCCAGGCAGGCGCCCTCGACATCCTGCAACTCGACGCCAGCCGCACCGCGGGCGTCACCGAGAACGTCGCGATCCTGTTGCTGGCGGCCAAGTTCGGCGTGCCCGTGTGCCCGCACGCCGGCGGTGTCGGGCTGTGCGAGATGGTCCAGCACCTGGCGATGTTCGACTACGTCGCGGTCAGCGGCACGACCGAGGACCGCGTCATCGAGTACGTCGACCACCTGCACGAGCACTTCACCGACCCGGTGCGGATCCGCCGCGGCCACTACCTCGCCCCGACCGCGCCCGGCATCAGCGCCGAGCTGCACCCCGCCTCCATCGCCGCCCACCGCTTCCCCGAGGGGCCCGTCTGGAACCGGCAGGCCACCGCGTGAGCGCGCCCGAGTTCGCCGGCCTCGCCGCCGTGGTCACCGGCGGCGCCTCCGGCATCGGACTGGCCACGGCGCTCCTGCTGGCCTCCCGCGGCGCGCGCGTCGCGTGCCTGGACCTCGCACCGGACGGCGTGCCGGACCCGCTCGTCGGGATCCGGGCCGACGTGTCCGACGACGTCAGCGTGCGGGCCGCCGTGGAGCGGGCGGCCCAGCGGCTGGGCGGCATCGACATCCTGGTCAACAACGCCGGCATCGGCGCGCAGGGCGCCATCGAGGACAACCCGGACGACGAGTGGCGGCGGGTGTTCGAGGTCAACGTCCTCGGCATCGTCCGCACCACCCGCGCGGCCCTGCCGCACCTGCGCCGGTCCGACCACGCGGCGATCGTCAACACCTGTTCCATCGCGGCGACCGCCGGTCTGCCCGACCGCGTCCTGTACTCGTCGACCAAAGGCGCGGTGCTGGCCCTGACCCGTGCCAGCGCCGCCGACCTCGTGGCCGACGGGATCCGCGTCAACTGCGTCAACCCCGGCACCGCCGACACACCCTGGATCGCCCGCCTGCTCGACCGCGCCGAGGACCCCGAGTCGGAACGGGCCGCGCTGCACGCCCGCCAGCCCATGGGACGCCTGGTCACCGCGGACGAGGTGGCCGCCGCCATCGCCTACCTGGCGAGCCCGCTCGCCGGCTCCACCACCGGCGCCGACCTCGCCGTCGACGGCGGGATGAGCGGCCTGCGCGTCCGTCCGCGCACCTGACCGTCCCTCAAGGTTTCCCACAGCATCGCCGCTAGGAGAACCCGTGAAGAGCACCCACCGCACGATCGCCTCCCTCGGCGCGGTCGCCGCCCTCACCGCCGCCCTCGCCGCCTGCGGCGACTCGAACGCCGGGTCCGGCGGGCCCGTGGTCGGCGTCGACTACCCCCGGTCCGACACCGACTTCTGGAACTCCTACATCGAGTACAGCCCCGGGTTCGCGAAGGAGCTCGGGCTCGAGCTGAAGACCACCAACTCCCAGAACGACGTCGCCAAGCTCACCGCCAACGCCCAGACCTTCATCAGCCAGGGCGTCAAGGGCGTCGCGATGGCGCCGCAGGACACCGCGGCCATCGCGCCCACGCTGGAGCAGCTGGAGGCGAAGAAGATCCCGGTGGTCACCGTGGACACCCGCCCCGACACCGGCAACGTGTACATGGTGGTCCGGGCCGACAACCGCGCGTACGGCGAGAAGGCGTGCCGGTTCCTGGGCGCCAAGCTCGGCGGCCAGGGCAAGGTCGTGATGCTGCAAGGCGATCTCGCCTCGATCAACGGCCGCGACCGCACCGAGGCGTTCAACGACTGCATGAAGGCGAACTACCCCGGCATCACCGTCTTCGGCGAGGCCACGAACTGGGACGGCGCGGTCGCCGCGCAGAAGCTCCAGACCGACCTCACCGCCCACCCCGACATCAAGGGCGTGTACATGCAGTCCAGCTTCGCCCTCGCCGGCACGCTGCAGGTGCTCAAGCAGAAGGACCTGCTGGTGGGGCCGGAGCACCCCAAGCACGTGTTCGTGGTCTCCAACGACGGCATCCCCGAGGAGCTGGCCGGCATCGCCGAAGGCCGCATCGACGCCACCGTCTCCCAACCGGCCGACCTCTACGCCAAGTACGCCCTGCACTACCTCAAGGCCGCGATCGACGGCAAGACCTTCGCGCCCGGCAAGACCGACCACGACAGCACGATCGTCCAGGTCCGCGACGGCCTGCTGGAGGACCAGCTCTCCGCTCCCCTGGTGACCGCCGACGGCGGCACCTACGACGGCGTTCCCAGCCTCAAGAGCGACGACCAGTCGTTGTGGGGCAACAAGCTCGGTTGAGCGGAAGGCGAGACGCGAGATGACCGTGACCGCGCCCGTCGTCGAGGCGACGGGGATCACGAAGCGATTCGGGTCGACGGTGGCCCTGCACGAGGCCGCCATCAGGGTGGAGGCCGGGCAGACCCACGCCCTGGTCGGGCGCAACGGGGCGGGCAAGTCGACGCTGGTGTCCATCCTCACCGGACTCCAGGCCCCGGACGAGGGCGAGGTCGCGTTCGGCGGCGAGCCCGCCCCTCGGCTCGCCGACCGCGACGCCTGGCGGCAGCGGGTGGCGTGCGTCTACCAGAAGTCCACGATCATCCCCGAGCTGACCGTCGCCGAGAACCTCTTCCTCAACCGGCACGACCGCGGCCGCGTCGGGCTGATCAGCTGGAAGACGGTGCACGGCAGGGCGCGCGAACTGCTGGACACCTGGTCGGTCGACGTCGACGCGCGCACCCCGGCCCGGGAGCTCGACGTCGAGCAGCGGCAGTTCGTGGAGATCGCGAGGGCGCTGTCGTTCGGCGCCCGCTTCATCATCCTCGACGAGCCCACCGCCCAACTCGACGCGGCGGCCATCACCCGGCTGTTCACCCGGATCGACGACCTCCAGCGGCAGGGCGTCACCTTCCTGTTCATCAGCCACCACCTCCAGGAGATCTACGAGATCTGCGACGTGGTGACGGTGTTCCGCGACGCCAGGCACATCCTCACCGCCGCGGTCGACGAACTGCCCCGCGCCGAACTGGTCGCCGCCATGACCGGCGAGGCCGCGGCGGAGGCGGGCGGCGGTCGGCGCGGGCCAGCGCCGGACGCCGCCGACGTGCTCGTGGTGGACGGCGCGTCACTGCCCGGCGCGTACGAGGACGTGTCGTTCCGCGTCCGCGCCGGCGAGATCGTCGGTCTCGCGGGCGCGGCGAGCAGCGGCCGCATCGAGATCGCCGAGACCGTCGTCGGCTTGCGCGCGGCGGCCCGCGGCACCGTGGAGATCGCGGGGTCCCGGCCGCGGCCGGGCAGCGTGGCCTCGGCGCTGAAGGCCGGTGCGGGGTTCGTCCCGCAGGACCGGCACCACCAAGGTCTCGTGCCGCAGATGTCCTTGGCGGACAACGGGACCCTGACCATCCCCGAACGGCTCGGGCGCAACGGGTTCATCGACGGCCGCCGCCGTGACCGCATCGCCTCGACCATGATCGAGAACCTGGCGATCAAGACGCCCGGACCGGAGCTGCCGGTCTCCGGCCTGTCCGGCGGCAACCAGCAGAAGGTCGTCATGGCACGCGCCCTGGCAGGCGACCCGGAGCTGCTGGTGCTGATCAACCCGACCGCCGGCGTCGACGTGCGGTCCAAGGAGTTCCTCCTCGGCAAGGTCGAGGAGATCGCCGGGTCCGGCGCCGGCGTGCTCATCGCCTCCGACGAACTCGACGACCTGCGCCTGTGCGACCGGGTCCTGGTGGTGTTCCAGGGCCGCGTGGTCGCCGAGACGCCCGGCGGTTGGCACGACCACCAGCTCGTGGCCGCGATGGAAGGAGTGGACCTCGATGCCTGAGACCAAGACCGCCGCGGTCACCGGGAACGACCCGGCGGCAGGCCCCGCGGGGAAGTCCGCCCGGCTCCAGGGCAGGCGGCGGCTCGCCTTCGCCCGCCTGCGCGACTTGGCCCTGATCCCCGCCATCATCGCGATCGCCGTCGTCGGCCAACTGGTCAGCCCGGTGTTCCTGCAAGCCGACAACCTCGTCAACATCCTGCAGACCATGTCGGAGATCGCCGTCCTGGTCCTGGCCCAGACCCTGGTGCTGGTCGTCAAGAAGATGGACCTCTCCCTGGAGTCCACCGTCGGCCTCGCGCCCGGAGTCGCCGCGTGGCTCACCGTGCCGGTCGGCGCCGGTCACGGGCTGGGCCTGGTGCCGGGTGGCTGGTCGGTGCCCATCACGCTGGCCGTCGGCGTCCTGGTCGGCGTGGTCAACGCGCTGTTCATCATCCGGTTCGGGCTCAACGGCTTCATCGTGACGCTCGGCATGCTGATCGTGCTGCGCGGCATCCTCACCGGCATCTCCGGCGGCCAGACCTTCTTCCGCCTCCCCGAGTCGATGCTGTACCTCGGCACCACGCAGTGGTTCGGTGTGCCCGTGTCGGTGTGGCTGTGCCTGGCCCTGTTCGCCGTCGGCATCGTGGTCCTCGGCTTCACCAGCTTCGGCCGGTCCCTCTACGCGATCGGCGGCAACGTCGACGCGGCCAAGGCCGCCGGCATCCGCACCGACCGCGTGCTCTGGATCGTCATCGTCACCGCGAGCCTGCTCGCCGCCCTCGGCGGCCTGCTGCTCTCCGGCCGACTGGCCTCGGTCGCCTCCGGCCAGGGCAACGGCTACATCTTCACCGTCTTCGCCGCCGCGGTCATCGGCGGCATCAGCCTCAACGGCGGCAAGGGCACCGTGTTCGGCGCCTTCACCGGCATCCTGCTGCTGTTCATGATCCAGAACGTGCTCACCCTCGGCGGCGTCCCCGCGCAGTGGATCGGCGCCCTCAACGGGGCCATCATCCTCATCGCCCTGGCGCTCTCCCGCGTGACCGGCGGCAAGGCGCAGGATTAGGCGCCCGCGCCTCGACCACCCGTGCGGCACGGGTGGGCACGAACGGTTGACGACGTCCGAGGGGTGCGGCCAGGACGGGTGAGAGGGCGACCTCGGTGGGGTGAAGGGCCGGGTGTGCGGTGGTGGGAGGGGCGGCGGCGGAGGTAGGCATGAAGCGCGGGCGGGGTCATGGCCGCCCTGCGACGTGTCGCCTTCGTGAGGATGGACGATGTCTGCGCCGACGCTGAACCACCGGGCCACCGGGTACGACGCCCGCCAGGCGTACTGCATGGCCAAGGCCGCCGAGCTGGCCTACAAGGACCGCGAGCGGATCGAGGCCACGGCCGCGGAGTGGGGGTTCGACCGGGTGCGCCACCACCACTCGACGTTCTCCCCGCCGTTCGCGATCAGCGACACCCAGGCGTACACGATGGCCAGTCCGACGATGATCGTGACCGCGTTCCGCGGCACCGAGCCCGTGCAGCTGCGCGACTGGCTGTCGGACACGACCACGCCGCCGTGGCCCGGTCCGGCGCGCACCGGCCTGGTCCACTACGGGTTCGCCGAGGCGTTGCGGGCGGTGATGCCGTCCGTGCTGGCGGCCGTGGAGGAGTTGCGCGACGCCGAGCAGACGGTGTGGTTCACCGGGCACAGCCTCGGCGGCGGCCTGGCGATGCTGGCCGCGGCCTGGCTGCACTTCGAGGACCCGCGGCTCTCGGCCCAGGGCGTGTACACCTTCGGCCAGCCCCGCACGTGCGACCGGACCCTGGCCGACGCCTACGACAAGGCCCTGGCCGGACGCACGTTCCGGGTGGTCAACAACAACGACGTCGTCGCCCAGGTCCCGCCGGAGCCGGTGTTCCACCACGTCGCGACCCTGCGCTACATCGACTCCTCCGGCCGGGTCCGCGAGTCCATGCCCACCGTGTCCAACCTGCTCGACCGGGGCAAGGGCCTCGCCGCCGACCCGTTCGCCCCGGCCGGTGACGGGATGCGGGACCACCTCATGAAGGCCTACGTGGCCGCCCTGGAGAAGAACCTGCCCTGACCGGCGATCCCTCCCTCTTCCGAGTGGTCCCCCTGCCGACCACTCGCTCCGCGGCTCAACCCGGCACGACGACGGCCCGGCTGCGCCCGGTGTGCGCCCACGCGTCGCCGACCCGGCTCAGCGGGTACGCGGTGTAGGGCACGTGCAGGGAACCGTCGGCGAACCGGGCCATGACCTCGGGCGCCCTGGCCGACATCTCCTCGACGGACACCGAGCCCGCACCGCTCCCGCTGATCCGGATCCGCCGACTGCGCAGCAGTTCCGCGGGCAAGGACGCCTCCAGGCCCGCGAGCGAGCCGAGCTGCACGTACGCCGTGCCCGCTCCGCCGTCCTCGCCGCCCCGACCCAGCACCGCGAACGCGGCCTCGGCGATCGGCCCCCACAGATAGTCCAGCACGAGACCGGGCCGCGCCTCGGCGACGGCGCCAGCCAAGGCCCGCTCCAGGGCGTCGGACCCGTCCTGGGCCAGCGACACCGTCGTCGCACCCAGGCCGCGCAACCGCTCCAGCGCCTCCGGGTCACGCCCGGCGGCGACGACGCGTTCCGCCCCGAGCGCCAGCGCGCCCTGCACGGCCAGGCTGCCCGACATCCCGGTCGCGCCCAGCACCAGCACGGTGCCCAGCGCGCCCACTTCCTCGCGCCGCGATGTGAGGACCACCCAGCCCGACAGGCCGGGGTTCATGCCCGCGGCGACGGCGAGCGGATCCGCCCCCGCCGGCACCTCCGCCTGGAACGGGGCGGTCAGCCGCTCCGCCATCGTCCCGAACGGCGGACGCGCGTAGCCGGTGTAGACCAGGCGCCCGTCACCGGTGCGGGCGACCGCGTCGATCCCCGGCACCAGCGGGTACGTCGTCCGGCCGCCGTAGTGCCGCCCGGAGGCCGGCCCGCGCACGACGTTGTGCAGACCCGCTCCGACCAGGTGCAACGGCTCCTGACCGGGCGGGACCGCCGGCTCGGCGACGTCTCCGCAGACGGGTGGGGCATCGGGTCCGGTGACGACTGCAGCACGCATCCGAACTCTCCTTAACTAAGTTAAGCCGTGCCTCCAGCGTCCCTGAACGTCGTTAAGGTGTCAAGGAGCCGTGGTTCGAGCGGTGGGCCGCCGTCATCGAGGAGCAGGAACGGCGCCAGGCCGCCGGGACCGATCCGACGCGGTACTCGGTCACCGCGCGCGAGGCCTGGTTGGGGGAAGGCGTGGCACTGGTCAAGCTGAGGTGTCGGCCGCGGCCTGACCGGCGGGCTCCGCGCGACGAATTGTCGGACCCCGTCCGTACAGTTCGTGGACGTCGTTTCCGGGTCTGTTCTTCGGGGGGAAGTCGTGGTGCGCAGGTGGGAACTCGTCGACGGTGGCTCGGCGAAGTTCTGGGAGGTCGACCAGGACGGCGTGCGGGTGACCGTCCGATTCGGACGGCTGGGCGCGGCGGGGCAGACCCAGACCAAGGAGCTGGCCTCGGAGGCGGCGGCGCTGGCCCACGTCGCGAAGCTGGTGGCCGAGAAGGAGAAGAAGGGCTACCTGAGCGTCGCCGCCACCGCTCCCCCGCCCCCTGCGGCCACACCCGCCCCGGTCGCCGCTCCCGCGGTCGAGGCTCCCCCGCCCGACGAGGACGCCTGGGTGATGCCCCGGGAGTGGCTGCGGAAGGCGATGCGCCGCAGGGACGCCGGTCCGCAGCCGGAGTTCGCGGTGGACGCCGCGCTGGCGCAGAAGGTGCACGACCGGATCACCGAGCGCGCCGCGACGACCGCGCAGGCGCTGGCGCACCCGAAGTCGAACCCGGACCTGGTGCGGGCACTGCGCGACCACCTCGACGGCACGCCTGATCCGATGGGGGCCGCCGTGCTCGCCAAGGTGGCCGGCGCGGACGGCTCCCCGGTGCACTGGTGGATCGAGGAGTTCGGTCTGCCGTTCGCCGCGGCGGCGGCCGTGCACCACTCGATGGCGCACGTCCACCACCAGAAGGACGGCAGCGGCGACTCCCTGTTCTGGTACCCGGAACGCCACTACGGTGACGACACCACCAAGGGCCGGGCGCTGATCGAGGTCCGGACCGCGTTGGCGGCCGCGGACCAGGCGACGTACGACGCGGCGGTGGCGGAGCTGGAGAAGGTCGGCGGCTCCCCGTTCGGCCAGGCGGCGCGGGCGTTCCTCGCGCCGACGCGGCACGACTGGTTCGACGAGGCGAACGCCGCCGAGTACGCGCCGTTCTGGATGGTGGTGTGCGCGGCGAGCACGCTGGAGCAGCTGGCCGGCCTGCGGGTCGGGCCCTTCATCTGGTCTCCGGTCGGCCTCTACACGGCCCTGCACGTGCACGGGCCGGCGCTCGCCCCGCTGCTGGACGCGAACCTGCGCGCCAAGGTCGAGTTGGACGCGGACTGCCGCAAGCGGGCGCTGGACGCGCTGGCGGCGCTGCCGTCCGACGAGGCGTTCCTGTTGCTGCTCAACCGGCTGCGGGAGCGGTACGCGCGGCCGGCGCTGCTGTCCGCGATGGCAGCGTTCCCGAGGCGGGCGGCCCGCCTGCTGGCGCACCGTGCCGCCGGCGACGCGGACGTGCGCGACCTGCTGCGCCGGCACCTGCTGACCCATCCGGACCTGGACCTGCCGGACGGGGTGGCGCGGCCCGTGACGGTGCCGGACGCGCCCGCCGACGCGCTGCCGCGGGTGCTGGCCGAGCCGCCGTGGGAGCACCGTCGCCCGCGGCCCGAACCCGTGGTGCTGAAGGACGTCCCGGTGCCCGCCGCCCACCTCACGTGGCTGCCGGGCGAGCGCGAGGCGTGGCTCGGGCTGAAGAGCCGGTGGACCGACGACCGCGACGACTGGAACGACGTCGCGGCCGCCGCCCGCGCCGGGAACTACTTCGGCCACGGCCTCTTCGAGGTCGGCCCGGAGGAGCTCGCGCGCCCGCTGCTGGCCGACTGGACGCCCAACGGCACCTGGGAGAGCGAGCTCTGGGGCAGGCGCATCACGGCCCGGTTCGGGCTGGACGCCCTGCCCGCGATGACGCGGCTGGCGGTGGGCAACCCGCAGCAGGTCGGTGACCTGCTGCTCCCGTACGCCACCACCGAGGTCGCCGAGCTGATGGCGGACTGGTTGGCGCGCCTCAAGACCGCCCGCGCGCTCGCCGCCTCCTGGTTGTCCCGGCACCGCGAGGCCGCCGCCCGCCTCCTGCTGCCCGCGGCGCTGGGCGTGGCGGGCCGTGCGCGCCGCAACGCCGAGGCCGCGCTCCGCCACCTCTACCTGGAGACCGGTGTCGACGTCATCGCCGTCGCCGCCTCCGTGTCCGCCGAGGTGGGCGCGGCGGTCGACGCGCTGATCGAGGTCGACCCGCTCGACGTGCTGCCCGCCAAGCTCCCGGTGATCGGCGACTGGGCCGACCCCCGGCTGCTCCCCCAGGTGCTGCTGGCCGACGGCGCCGGCGCGTTGTCCGCCGACGCCGCGGCGAACCTCCTGATGACCGCGGCGCTGTCCAAGCCGGACGCCGTGTACCCCGGTCTGCCGCTCGCCGTCGAAGCGTGCGACCGGGCGTCGTTGGCGGAGTTCGCCTGGTCCCTCTTCGGCCGCTGGCAGGACGCCGGGGCGCCGGCGAAGGGCGCCTGGGCCTTCACCGCCCTCGGCTGGTTCGGCGACGACGAGACCGTGCGCCGGCTGGCGCCGCTGATCCGCGCCTGGCCCGGCGAGAGCCAGCACGCCCGCGCCGTGACGGGCCTCGACGTGCTGGCCCGGATCGGCAGCGAGGTGGCCCTCACCCACCTCAACAGCATCGCGGAGCGGGTCAAGTTCAAGGGCCTCAAGACCCGGGCACAGGAGAAGGTCTCCGACATCGCCGCCGCGCTCGGCCTGAGCCGCGACCAGCTGTCCGACCGCCTCGTGCCCCGCCTCGGCCTCGACGACGAGGCGACGTCGGTGATCGACTACGGCCCGCGCCGGTTCACCGTCGGCTTCGACGAGCAGCTCAAGCCCTACGTCCTCGACGAGGACGGCAAGCGCCGCAAGGACCTGCCCAAGCCCGGCGCGAAGGACGACCAGGCGCTCGCACCGCTGGAGCACAAGCGGTTCGCGGCGTTGAAGAAGGACGTCCGCGCGATCGCGTCGGACCAGATCCACCGCCTGGAGCGGGCGATGGTCGACCAGCGCACCTGGACCGCCGAGGAGTTCCGGACGGTCCTCGCCGCGCACCCGCTGCTGTGGCACCTGGTCCGCCGCCTGGTGTGGATCACCGACGCGGGCGCGTCGTTCCGCCTGGCCGAGGACCGCACGCTCGCCGACCCGTCCGACGACGGGTTCACGCTGCCCGACGACGCCCTGGTCCGCGTCGCGCACGCGGTCGACCTCCGGGACACGGCGGCGGCGTGGGGCGAGGTCTTCGCCGACTACGAGATCCTCCAACCGTTCCCGCAGCTGGGCCGCCCGATCCACCTGCCGGAGTCGACCGGCGGGCTCCTCCCCCGGCTCAAGGAGTACTGCGCCACCCCGTACCCGATCGGCAGGATCCTCGGCCTGACCAAGAAGGGCTGGGTCCGCGGCACGCCGCAGGACGCGGGCGTCGAGTGCTGGATCACCCGGCCGTTCCCGGACGGCGGGGCCCTCGTCGCCTCGCTCGACCCCGGTATCGCGGTCGGCGCGGTGGACGTCTTCCCGGAGGTCGGTTTCAGCGACGTGTGGTTCTCGCCGAGCGGCCACGGCGGCTGGTCCGCCCCGAGGAACGCTCCCGCCACCTACGAGATCGACCCGATCACCCTGTCCGAACTCCTCTCCGAACTGGAGTCGCTGCGGTCATGACCAGCACCAGGACGACGCAGCGCCCTCCGGCCGAGATCCGCTTCGCCGACGAGCTCGCGCGCCTGCGCGACGCCGACACCGCGCCCAAGCCGCCGGGCTGGGTGCTGAGCCTCGCCGCCGCGCGCCGGTTCGTGGTGGGCGACGACGAGCAGGGCATCACCAAGAAGTTCGTGGGCGACCCGTCCCTGGTGGACAGGGCGCTGGTCACGCTGGCCACCGGTCGCGGCCTGATGCTCGTCGGCGAACCGGGCACGGCGCAGTCGCTGCTGTCCGAGCTGATCGCGGCGGCGGTCTGCGGCGAGTCGACGTTGACGATCCAGGGCGGCGCGGCCACCACCGAGGACCAGATCAAGTACTCCTGGAACTACGCGCTGCTGGTGGCCGAAGGGCCGTCGCCGCGCTCGCTCGTGCCGGCGCCGGTGCTGCGGGGCATGGCCGAGGGCAAGGTCGTGCGGTTCGAGGAGATCACCCGCTGCCCGCTGGAGGTGCAGGACTGCCTGCTGTCGCCGCTGTCCGACCGCGTGCTGGCGATCGGGGAGCTGGACGGCCCGGACGGCATGGTGTTCGCGCAGGACGGGTTCAGCGTGATCGCCACCGCGAACACCCGCGACCGGGGCGTCAACGAGATGAGCGCCGCGCTGAAGCGGCGGTTCAACTTCGAGACGGTGTTCCCGATCCCCGACTTCGACACGGAGCTCGCGCTGGTCGAGCGGGAGGCGGCGAGGCTGTTGGAGAGGTCGGGGGTGGAGCTCGCGCCGAAGCGGGACGTGCTGGAGGTCCTCGTGCGCACGTTCCGAGACCTGCGCGACGGCGGCGACCGGCTCACGACCGTGATGAGCACGGCCGAGGCGGTCTCGGTGGCGCACGCGGTGGGGGTGCGGGGCTGGTTCCTGCGGGGTGAGGCGGGTTCGGCCGCGGACGTCGTCGAGTGCCTGGCGGGCACGGCGGCGAAGGACAACGCGGAGGACCTGGCCCGGCTGCGGCGGTACCTGGAGCAGCACGCTCCGCGGCACCAGGGCGAGCAGTGGCAGGAGCTGCACCGGGCCCGTCACCTGCTGCCCGGCTGATGGGGGCCGTGTTCGTCGGCGTCCGGCACCACAGCCCCGCCTGTGCCCGCCTGGTCGCCGCCACCATCCGGGCGCGGCGGCCCGCCTACGTGCTGGTCGAGGGCCCCGCCGACGTCAACGACCGCATCGATGAGCTGCTGCTGGGCCACGAGCTGCCCGTCGCGCTGTTCAGCTACTCCGACGAGCACGCGTCGTGGACGCCGTTCTGCGACTACTCGCCGGAGTGGGTGGCGATCACCGAAGCGCGCCGCTGCGGTGCGCGGGTCAGGTTCATCGACCTGCCCGCGTGGCACGAGGCGTTCCGCGACGTCGGCAACCGGTACGCCGACGCGGAGCCGCGGTACGCCGAGGCCGTCGAGCGGTTGTGCGCCGAGTTCGCGGTCGACAACGTGGACGTGCTGTGGGACCACCTGTTCGAGTGCGGGGCCGAGCCGACGGGCCTGGCCGAGTACTTCGACCTGCTCCGCGGCGCGGCCGACGTGGACGGGGGTGACTCGGCGCGCGAGGAGTACATGGCGCGCTGGGTCCGGGCGGCGGTGGCGGACGCGGGGGACGAGCCCGTCGTCGTGGTCACCGGCGGCTTCCACACGGCCGCCCTCAAGGCCAAGCTCGACGGCGCCGCCGAGTGGCCGGAGGTGCCGGAGCGGGACCGGGGCGCGACCTACCTCGTCCCGTACTCCCACGCCCGCCTGGACGCGTTCACCGGCTACCAGTCGGGCATGCCGTCGCCCGGCTACTACCAACAGGTGTGGGAGAACGGGGCACGGCGTGCGGCGGACTGGCTCGTCGAGTCGGTGGCGACGCGGTTGCGCCGCAGGCAGCAGCCGGTGTCGACGGCGGACCTCATCGCGGCGCGCACCCAGGCCGCGGCGCTGGCCCGGTTGCGCGGGCACGAGACCCCGGCGCGCACCGACGTGCTGGACGGGCTGACCAGCGCGTTGATCTCCGAAGACCTGACGCAGCCGCCTCCGTGGACGCGGCGCGGCGCGCTGCGGCCCGGCGCCCACCCGGCACTGGTCGAGATGGTCGGGGCCCTGCGGGGCGACAAGGTCGGGCGGCTGCACCCGGACACGCCCGCACCGCCCCTGGTCGACGCGGTGCGGGAGCTGCTGCGGACCCACGGTCTCGACCACGAGGGTGAGGTGGTGCTCGACCTCACCGACGCGGAGGCGCTCGCGCGGAGCCGGATCCTGCACCGCCTGCGCGTGCTGCGCATTCCCGGCTTCGAGCGCACGAGCGGCCCGTCGGCGGGCGCCGAGCCGCAGCTGGACGAGCGGTGGGCGCTCAGACCGGTCGACGACCGACTGGCGGCGTTGATCGAGGCCGCCGAGAACGGGGCCACGCTGGAGGAAGCGGCCGGGGTGGCGCTGCAACGCCGGTCGCGGCACGCGCGGCTGGAGCACCTGGCCGAGATCCTCTTCGACGCGGTGCTGTGCGGGATCTCGACGTTCTCGGATCGCGTCAAGGAGGCGCTCGACGAGGGCGTCCGGGAGACGGGCGACCTCGCGGCGCTGGGTCACGTGCTGAGCGCGGTGCTCGGGCTGTGGCGGCACGACCGGTTGTTCGGCGCGAAGAACGACCCGCTGCTGGGCGCGGTGATCGACACGGGCACGACGAGGGTGCTGTGGCTGATCGAGGGCCTGCACGGCGGACCGGCGCCGGCCGATCCGCACCGGCTCAGGGCGATGACGGCGACCAGGGACGCGGTGCGGCACGCCAAGGCGGCGTTGTCCCTGGACGCGGTGGACGTCACGGGCGTGGCGACCCGGGTCGGCGACGACCCGCAGGCGCCGCCCGACCTGCGCGGCGCGGCGCTCGGTCTCGCCTGGGCGCTCGGCGCGAAGCCGGACGTGCGGAAGGTGCGCGGCATCGAGGCGCTCGGCGACTGGCTGGCCGGGTTGTTCGCGGTCGCCCGGGAAGAGGTGCTGGCGAGCCCGGACCTGGTCGGCGTCCTCGACGAGCTGGTCAGCGCGATGACGGACGAGGAGTTCCTGGTGGCGCTGCCTGCGTTGCGGCTCGCCTTCGGCTACTTCCCGCCCCGGGAGCGGGAGCGGGTCGCGGCCGCCGTGCTCGCCCATCGCGGGGTCGAGGGCAGCGCCAGGGGCGTCACGCGCCTGCGAGCCGATCCGGTGGTGATCGCCGAGGCGAGGGCGGTGGAGGAACGCGTGGACGCGTTGCTGGCGAAGGGCGGCCTGGCATGACGGACCTGGAACGCTGGCGGCTGATCCTCGGCGAGCCCGCGTCGCGCCACACCGGCGGGCTGAGCGGCGAGGGCGTGCGCAGGGACAAGGCGCTGGAGTGGCTCTACGGGCGTGATCCCGACCTCGCCGAGCGCGGCGTGCGCCAGGGCGGCGACGGTGACTCGGTGCTGCGCACCGTCGACTGGCTGGACGAGGTGCACAGCCTGTTCCCGAGGGAGACGGTCGAACGCCTGGAGCGCGACGCGGTCGAGCGGTACGAGATCACCGACGTGGTGACGGATCCCGAGGTGCTGCGCCGGATCGAGCCGAACCCGGCGCTGCTGCGCGCGGTGCTGCGGACCAAGCACCTGATGAACCCCGCCGTGCTCGCGATGGCGCGCAGGATCGTCGAGGCGGTGGTGGGGCAGTTGACGGCGAAGCTGAGGACCGAGGTGCGCACGGCGTTCAGCGGCGCGAGGTCGCGCCGGCCGAGCATCCACCGCAACTCCCGCAACTTCGACTTCCGCGCCACGATCAGGGCGAACCTGCGGCACTACCGGCCCGAGGAGCGCAAGCTCGCGATCGAGCACCCGAAGTTCGTCTCGCGCACCCGGCGGCACCTGGAGCAGTGGCAGCTGATCCTGCTCGTCGACCAGTCGGCGTCGATGACCGGTTCGGTGATCCACTCGGCGGTCACCGCGTCGTGCCTGTGGGGGCTGCCGGGGATCAGGACGCACCTGGTGGCCTTCGACACCACCGTGGTCGACCTGACCTCGGACGTGACGGACCCGGTCGAGCTGCTGATGAAGGTGCAGCTGGGCGGCGGCACGCACATCGGCAAGGCCGTGGCGTACGGGGCGGAGCTGGTGGAGAGCCCGCGCCGGTCGATCGTGGTGGTCGTCAGCGACTTCTACGAGGGCGGCAGCGAGTCGCACCTCGTCCGCGCGGTGAAGGACCTGTGCGAGCAGGGCACCCACGTGCTGTGCCTGGCCGCGTTGGACGACGAGGCGAACCCGTCCTACGACCGCGAGCTGGCCCAGCGCCTCGCGAACGTCGGCGCCCACGTCGGCGCGATGACCCCGGGCCGGCTGGCGGAGTTCGTCGCGGAGAAGATCGGATGACCAGACCCGACCTGATGGCGCTGACCCCGGACGCGCTCGCGGCGCTGGCCAACCGGGGTCTGGTGAAGCGCGCCACCAAGGACCTGGACGCGGGAGTCGTCCCGGTGCTCGACACCGACGCGGCGGGCGCCGTGCGGGGCGAGTTCCCGGACGGCACCACGACCACGCTGCCGCCCGGCGCCCCGCTCGACGCGACCCGGTGCAGCTGCGGCGCGACGGGCGTGTGCCGGCACCGCATCGCGGTCGTCCTGGCGTACCGGCGCACCCGGGAGAGCACCGTGCCCGCCGAGCTGTGGTCGCCGGGCGCGGTGACCGACGCCGACCTGGCGGCGTTGACGGGCGAACGCGCGCTGCGCCGCGCCCGCCGGGTCCTCCGCGCCGGCTACCGCGCGAAGCTGCGACGCCCCACCGCGGCAGACCGGACGGCGCAAGCGGAACTGCCCACCTGCACGGTGACGTTCCTCGTGCCCGGCGACCTGTCCTACGTCCACACGGACGCGGTCGACCGCGACGTGGCGCTGGCGCTGGTGGTGTGGGCGTTCCGCGAGGCCGACGCGCAGGGCGCCGACACCGTCGACGTGGGCGGATCACCCACCACCGCGGCGGATCTCACCTCGGTGGCGGACCTGCTCGACCAACTGCTGCTCGACGGCGCGGCGAACGCGAGCGAGGTGCTCGACGTGGCCTGGCAACGCCTGCACCGCGACCTGACGGCGCAGCGCCTGCACTGGCCGGCCGCGGTGATCGCCGAGCTGCTCGCCCAGCTCGACGCCTATCGCCGGCGCAGCGCCGACTACCAGGCGGAGCGGTTCGCCGCACTGCTCACCGAGCTGCACGCCCGGACGACCGCGAACGGTCCGCGCGCCGAGGTCCTCGGTCCCGACGAGCCCGCCGAGACGCCGTTGCGCCGGGTCCGGCTGACCGCGCTGGGCGCGCGGCTGCGCGCCGAGTCCGCGGTGGACGTCTACTTCGCCTCGGGCGACGTGGTCCTGGTGCAGCGCGCCACTCCCCTGCGCACCGGGCAGCGCCTGGCCACGTCGAACGTGGTCTCCGAGTCGGCGACCCGCAGCGCGAGCCGTGCGGTGGCGGTGAAGGCCAACAGGGTCGCCAAGACCTCGCTCACGCCGGTCGGCACCGCGTGGCACGACCTGCCGCCGGCCTTGGTGGTCGACGACTACGCCGCGACCGCCGCACGCCTGGCCGAGCTGCCACCGCGGCAGGTCCGCGCGCGGGTCGAGGCGGAACTGGTCCGCGCGGTCCGCGTCGCCGAGGTGTCCGGCCTGGCCTACGACCCGGCCGCGCAACGCCTCACCGCCTCGCTGCACGACTCCACCGGCGCCTCGTGCGTCCTGGAGGCGACGTACCGCGCCGTCGCGCCGCGGTCGCTCGACGCGCTCGCGGCGGCGTTGCGCGCCGACCCGACGACGGTCACCGGCTCCGTCCGCCGCCACCGCGGCGCGCTGGTCGTCGATCCGCTGGCCGTGCACACCCGAGCCGGCGTGGTCGTCCCGGACCTGGCGACGGACACGCCACCGCAGCCGCTGCCGCCGGGCGTCACGGCGGCGGATCCGTTGAGCGCGAGCGTGGACGGCGCACTGGCCGTGTTGGCCGAGGCCTCGCACCGAGGCCTGGACCACCTGACCGGCGGCCTGCTCGCCCGCGTGCGGGAGGTCGGCGTCCACCTGCACGGCACCGGCCTGCGCACGGCGGCGGCGCTGGTCACGGCGTTCGCCGAGGCCCCGTCCCCGGCCACGTGGCTCGGCGCCCACCTCCGGCTGCTCGTCACCGCCGATGCCCGTTGACGCGTGGCGAGCGCGACTCGGGTGGCGCTCGCCCGGTGCGCGCAGGCTAGGTTGCCGGGATGAGCCTCCTCGATGACGTGGCCGAGCGCGACGGCTGGCGGTGCTGGGTGTGCGACGAACCGGTCGACCCCGGGATGTCGGTGAACGACTCGCGGGGGCCGAGCGTGGACAGCCGGACCGCCGACCGGAAGGCCAAGGTCGCCGAACGGCTCGCGCACCGCGGCTGCAACACCCGCAAGGGCGCGGTCACCGCGGTGATCCCCTGGCCGGACCACCTGCACGTCGCCGACCCCGCGCCGCTGATCACCGTCGCCGGGAGGCTGGAGCGCAAGGGCGGGCGCGAGGTGGTGGCCCGCTGCCCGACCGAGCGCGACGCCCGGGACGCCGCGGAATGGCTGGTGGACCGCTTCTCCCGACTGACCCCGGGCCTGCCGGTGACCGCCGCCGTCGACGCGGGCGGCGGCCAGTTCCTCGTCATCCTGGCCACCGCCCGCCGCTGAGCGGGCACCGGGCACCACCGATCCGAGCACCGCCCACCGAAGCCCCACCCGCCCGACCGGGCGCGCCCTCGCGTCGAGCCGGACCACCGCCCCATCGGAACCGGGTCGTTCCCCCATGGTTCAACCAGTGTGCGCGGGCTGTTCCCGCGCACGTCGGCGCCCTGGAACGCGGCCCGACGAGGCTTCTCGCCACCCCACCGGCAGAGAGGCACCTTCATGGCGGAGAACCGAGTCGGACGGCGCGCACTGCTCCAGGCCGCGGTCGTGGCGCCCGCTGCCGCGATGGCACCCGCGGTGCTCGCGCCGGTCGCGCACGGCGACGAGCGCGGGACGGCCCGACCCGACACCGCCGACCCCCGCTTCACGATCGCCGTGCTGCCGGACACCCAGTACCTGCTCGACGAGGGCGGCTCCGACCCCGAGCCGGTGCGCGTGGCGTTGCGCGAGGTGGCGCGCCGGCGTGACGCGAACGTCGTCTTCCTGACCCACCTGGGAGACGTGACCGAGCACGGCACGGAGACCGAGGTGCGGCTGGCCGACTCGGTGTTCACCGACGGCGTCCCCTACAGCGTGCTGGCGGGCAACCACGACGTGCCGGGCAACACCGACGACCGGCGCGGGCCGACGCCCTTCTCCAGGGTGTTCGGGCCGGAGCGGTTCCGCCGCATGCCGACCTTCGGCGGGTTCGCGCCGGACGGCTACAACAGCTACCACGTCCTGCGCGCCGGCGGGCGGCAGTGGCTGGTGCTCGCGCTGGACTGGCGGGTGTCGGACCAGGGGATCGAGTGGGCGCAGACCGTGCTGGACCGGCACCGGTCGCTGCCCACCATCCTCACCACGCACGACCTCGTCGCCGGCAGCCCGGACGCGCGGCTCTCCGCGCACGGCAGCCACTTGTGGGACAACCTGATCCGCCGCAACGACCAGGTCTTCCTCACCCTCAACGGGCACTACTGGCCGTCCGGCCGCACCACCCTGGTCAACGACCACGGCCACGACGTGCACCTGCACCTGACCAACTACCAGGACCGCTACTACGGCGGCGCGGGCATGGTCCGGTTCTACACGTTCGACCTCACCCGCGGCGTCATCGACGTGGAGACGTTCTCGCCGTGGCTGCTCGCCCGCGACGGCGACAGCCTGCCGGAGGCCGAGACCGCGCGGCTGACCGGCGACGCCGACCGGTTCACCGTGGAGATCGACTTCCGGGAGCGGTTCGCGGGCTTCGCGCCGCCCGTCGTGCCGCCGGCGCGTCCGGCGAGCGCCGTCGTCACGCGGGACACGGTGGCGTACTGGCGGTTCGACGCGGCCGGGTTCCCGGCGGGGGACGGTCCCGTGCCGGCGGGCGCGGTGGCCCGGGACCTCACCGGCCGGGGCAACGACCTCACCGTCACGCGGCTGCACGGGAGCGGCCCGGACGTGCTGACCTGGTCGGCCGAGCACCACGACGGCCAGCCCGCGCACGCGAGCCTGCGCTTCGACGGCGGCAAGGACCCCGACCGCGGCGCGGTGCTGCGCACGTCCGACACCGCACCGCTCAACGCCATGCGGTTCGAGGCGGGCTACACCATCGAGACGTTCTTCAAGCTCCCCGACCCGCTCGTCGGCGACCACGCGTGGATGGGCCTGCTCAGCTGGGAAGGCCGCGCCGGGGACGCCGGCAAGACCAGCGGCTGGTCCGACGACGAGCCGACGTGCAGCCTCAACCTGTCCGGCGAGCGGTTCCTGCAGTTCGTGGTCTACCCGGTGCCCGTCGACGCCGACCCCACGTCCTGGAGCCACGCCGTGCCGGTCGGGCGGTGGACGCACGTCGCCGTGGTCAACGACGGCCGCCGCACCACGATGTACGTCGACGGCGCGAAGATCGCCCGCAACGCCGCCGAGGAGTCACGCGGCATCTCGACGCTCGGCAGGCCGTTCGCGCTCGGGGGCACCCAGTTCGCGCTGCGCTACGGCCAGGGCTTCCACGGCTGGATCGGCGACACGCGGATCACCGCGAAGGCCCTGCGGCCCGACCGGTTCCTGACCGCCGAACGGTGATCGTCACCGAGGAGCGCGCGCCCGCGGCGGCCCGGCACGCACGTCAGGCCATGGCTCCGAGGCCGGCGCCCACCGGGAACACCAGGCCTTGGTCCCGGAGCCACGTCTCCAACCGTTGCGCGAAGTACGCGTGCCCGTCTTCGAGAGGATGACCACCGGGGCCGAACTCGAACCCACCCGACGTCGACCCGCCGAACGACGTGCCGCCCCTGCGGAGCGCGTCCCCGTAGACCGACGTGGGATCGAGCTGACGGCACAGCTCGACGGCTTCGCCCGGCAGCTTCGACGGCAGGAGGTCCCACGCGAAGGTGTACCTGGCCACCGCCCCGCGCGAGCGGAGGTACGAGTCCAGCAGGACCCAGTCGGTCAGCAGGGTGATCGTGCCGCCCTCCCGGGTCCACATGGACCGGAAGTGCTCGTCGGCGGCGCCGTCGTCGTCCGCCAGGTTCCACGGTCCCAGGCGGTACCAGTCGGTCTCGTGCGGCAGGTCCGGGCGATCCACCCGATCGCGCCGGTGGTACTCGCCCCGGTTGACGCCGGTCCACATGCACACCACCAGGGTCTCCCCGACCGGCACGCCGAACTCGCGGCACACCCGGTCGAGGTTGCCGACCGTGGTCCGGACCGTCCGGCGGTTCGAACCACCGCCGCAGGCCAGGTTCGCGACCGGGACGCCCAGGCGGGCGGCGAGCACCGCCGGCCACGCGCCCGTCCCACGATCGCGCAGCTCCTGACCGGCGGTGAAGCTGCACCCGTTCGCCACCAGCAACCTGATCACGGTGTCACCCCACCCGGATCAGCCGTGGGCGCGGTGGGCGAGGACGTGCTCGGGGAAGGTCAGCCCCTGGTCCCTGAGCCACGCTTCGAGCAGGGTCGCGTAGTACGCGTGGCCGGCCTCCAAGGGGTGCCTGCCGGGGCCGAACTCGAACTTCTTCCGCGTCACGCCGTTGATCGAGTTGCCCTTGCTGCCGATCTCGTTGCCGTAGACCGACGTCGGCTCCAGCTGACGGGACAGCTCGACGGCCTCGCCCGGCAGCTTCGACGGCAGGACGTTCCACGCGAAGGTGTACCGGGGCACCGCGCCGCGCAAGCGGAGGTACGAGTCCAGCAGGACCCAGTCGGTCAGCAGGTTGATGGTGCCGCCCTCCTCGCTCAACATGGACCGGAAGTGGGCGTTGGACGCGCCGTCGTCCTCCTCGAAGTTCCACGGACCCAGGCGCTTCCAGTCCGTCTCGTACGGCAGGTCCGGGCGGCCCACCCGGTCACGCCGGCGCCGGACGTGGTACTCGCTCCGGTAGACGCACGTCCACATGCACATCACCAGCGTCTCCTCGACCGGCACGCCGAACTCGCGGCACACCCGGTCGAGGTTGCCGACCGTGGTCCGGACGATCCGGCGGTTCGAGCTCCCGTCACCGGCCAGGTTCGCGACCGGGATGCCCAGGCGGGCGGCGAGCACGGCGGGCCACGCGCTCGTGCCGGGATCACGCAGTTCCTGGCCGCGCGTGCAGCTGCAGCCGTTGGCCACGAGGAGTCCGATCATGACGGTCACAGCACCTTGATCCCCTCGCGCCGGCCGAACGCCGACGCGTGCTCCCAGGAGTTCACCAGCGGTTCGCCCCGCGAGTTCAGGCTCGTGTTGAGCAACATCGGGCAGCCGGTCTCCAGCTCCCACTCGTGCAGCACGCGGTACAGCAGCGGGTGCTGGTCGCGGGTCACCGTCTGCACGCGGCTGGTGCCGTCGGCGTGCACGATCGCCGGGAACCTCCCCGGTTCCCGGCACCGGGCCGTGAACTGCATGTAGGGCGTCGCCGGGATCGGCATCTCGAAGAACTCCGCCGCTCGTTCCTCCCGGATCACCGGCGCGAACGGGCGGAACTTCTCCCGCCCCTTCACCTCGTTGACACGGTCCTTCATCCGCTGGGTCCGGGGGTCGGCCAGGATCGACCGGTTGCCCAGCGCGCGGGGGCCGAACTCGGCGCGCCCGTTCGCCACCGCGAGGACCCCGTCCGCCTTGAGCTCCTCGACGACCTCGTGGGGGTCGAGCGTCCGCCGGATCTCGGTGCCCAGGTAGGGCCCGGGCCACGTCACCGGTTGCCGGGTGGTGGCCGCGACGGCGCCCAGGCTGGACCCGGCGTCGCCGGGGTTGGGGAAGATCCACACGCGGTCGAAGTCGCCGGTCGCGCAGATCCTGGAGTTGGCGACGCAGTTCAGCGCCACGCCGCCCATCAGCACCAGGTTGCGGCTGCCGGTCTCGCGGCGCGCCCACCGCGCCGCGCCCAGCAGCACCTCCTCGGTGACGGCCTGGACGCTGGCCGCGAGGTCCTCGGGCCGCGCGCCGGGCAGCCAGTCGCCGATGCCGCGGTGCACGTTGGCGCGCAGCCGGAAACCCGGTTCGTCGACCGCGATCCACTCGGCCCGCAGCCGGTCGGCGTGCCGGGGCGAGCCGAAGGCGGCCATGCCCATGGTGATGTGCTCGTCCTCGTTCGGGCGGAAGCCGCAGCGCCGGGTGAAGGCGCTGTAGAGCAGCCCGAGGCTGTGCGGGTAGCGACGGCGGAACAGCACGTCCAACCCGTCGCGCGCGGTGTACTTCGAGATGGTGAACGTGTCGAACTCGCCGATCGCGTCGGCGACGATGACCGCCGCGTCACCGAACCCGCTGGTGGCGACGCCGGCCATCGCGTGGGACTCGTGGTGGTGGGCGAACGAGATCTCCGGGAGCGGGAACGGCAGGCCCAGCGACCTCAGGTAGCGGCGCGGCGCGTCCTCCTTGGTCAGGGCGTCCTTCCACTGGCCGGCCGCCGCGTGCCGCAACTTCTTGAGGTACGGCCGCTCGTACCAGGAGATGGCCTGCGGCCTGCCGTGCGACAGCGCCTCGGCGACGAGGTCGGCGTGCAGGAGCGGGTCGTTCTTGACGCGCGAATAGCGTTCCGAGTGCCCGGCGAACAGGACTTCGCCGTCGTCCACCACGGCCAGCGACGCGTCGTGCGACAGCGCGGAGATGCCCCAGACCAGCACGGCGGCCCCTCACTTGTAGAGGTGCGGGTCGTTCTTCCTCGCGCGTCTCATGCGCATCCGCCAGGCGACCGCTCCGATTGCCCGCGACACGCGCCCCGCCAACCACCCGATTGCCCGCACTGATCCACTCCTCGCGACCGCGGCCAGGCGCCGACGTGGCCGATCAGGGCAATGCCACCCGATCACACGCGGCGCGATATTCGACCCCGTTCACGATTCACCGCCCATCCTGCGAAAGCCACTCGAGCCCACCTCTCGACACGCACTTCAACCAGAAGTGTGCGTTACGCGGAACGCAAGGTGACCGGAACCGGTTCAGGCGTTCCACCAGGAGAACCGCGCACCCGACCAAGGGCACACGTGTGAGGGACGGGACCGATTCGGGCTCCTGACCAGCCCAGTCGGCTCGATCCGGCACCTTCGGCGACGAACGTCCCGTCGCGACCAAGAGGTCCACTCCATCGTGCAATCCGACGAAGCAGAGCCGCTGGTAACCTCCGGAATCAGGCCCTCCCTGGTCGACTCGGTCCATCACGGCCGGACACCCGACCGGCATTCATCAGTGAAGGGACGACGCCACCGTGACCATCGACCGAATGGACCTGGCCGCCAAACTCTACCAACCGAGAATCTTTCCCACGGCTTTGGCAGTGGCCCGCGGCAGGCGCTCGCACAACCCGGTCGTGGTGGACCTCGATCCGACCACGTTCTGCGATTTGGCGTGCCCGGAATGCATCAGCGGGAAACTGCTCAACCAAGGCCGCTTCACCGCGGAGAGGTTGGTGGCCCTCGCCGGCGAACTGGTCGAGTTGGGCGTCGCGGCGGTGATCCTGATCGGCGGCGGCGAGCCGCTGGCCCACCGGGGCACCCGGGCGGTCATCCGCGCGCTGGGCGGGGCGGGCGTGGCGGTCGGCGTGGTCACCAACGGCACGATGATCGACCAGAACCTGGACGTGCTGGCCGAGCACGCCTCCTGGGTGCGGGTCTCGGTGGACGCCGCGACCAGCGGGACCTACCGGTCCTTCCGACCCGACCGGCGCGGCGGGAGCGCGTTCGACCGGGTGATCGGCAACATGCGCCGCCTCGCCGAGGTCAAGACCGGCGCGCTGGGCTACTCGTTCCTCGTGGTGGTGCGCCGGGAGGCCGACGGCACCGCGGTCTCCAACCACGGGGAGGTGCTGGCCGGCGCGGAGTTGGCGCACGACATCGGCTGCGACTACTTCGAGGTCAAGGCCATGTTCGACGAGCGGCACCACGTGGTCGGCGTCCCGGAGGAGGTGCTGGCCTCCGTGGAGGCCCAGATCGACCGGGCGAGGCGCCTGGAGAGCGACCGGTTCCAGGTCGTCAACTCCTCCACCTTGGACTCGTTGAGGAAGCACGAGGGGCCCGTCCAGCCGAAGGACTACCGGCGCTGCGGCGTGGCCGAGCTGCGGACCCTCGTCACGCCGTCGGGCGTGTACACGTGCCCCTACCACCGGGGGAACGAGGCCGCCAGGCTCGGGGACGCGGTGACCGACAGCCTCGTCGACATCTGGCGCGACTCCGACCGGGGCATCGTCGACCCCAGCCGGGACTGCGGTTTCCACTGCGCCCGGCACCGCTCCAACCTCGAACTCGCCGAGCTGGCGGCCGGCCGGGGTCGGGCCGTGCGCGACACCGACTACGACCTGTTCATCTGACGGCGGCCCGCCCGTCCGGCCGGAAGGATCAGCGCGAATGTCCACACTGGAGCGTTCCGCCGCGGACGGGCGGGTGCGCGCCGAGGCGCCGAGGGCGACGCGGGTCAACTCGTGGAACGGGTGGGACCCGCTGCGCCACGTCATCCTCGGCCGGGCCACCGGGACGGTGGTGCAGGCGCCCGAGCCCGCGGTGCGCCGCGACTTCCCCGAGGACGGCTTCCCGCTGGGCACGTGGGGCCCGATGCCCGAGGAGATGACGGCGGCGGCGAACGAGCAGCTCGACTCGTTCGCGGACCTGCTGACGTCGCGGGGCATCCGGGTGGACCGGCCCACCCCGCTGGACTTCACCCGGCCGGTGAGCACGCCGGACTGGGAGCAGGAGTCCATGTTCGGCTGCATGCCGCCGCGCGACGTGCTGCTCACCGTCGGCCACGAGGTCCTCGAAGCCACGATGTGCTACCGGAGCAGGTGGTTCGAGTACCTGTGCTACCGCCCCGTGCTCCAGTCGCTGTTCGAGAGCGACCCGGACATGCGGTGGGAGGCGGCGCCGAAGCCGCGGCTGACCGACGAGTCGTACGTGCCCGGGTTCTGGGACACCTACAACACCCTGGGCGTCGCCGAGCAGCTGGAGAGGGTCGCCGCGCACGACCTGGTGCTGACCGAGAAGGAGCCGCTGTTCGACGCCGCCGACGTCGCCCGCTTCGGCAAGGACCTGTTCGTGCAGCTGTCGCTGGTCACCAACCGGCAGGGCCACGAGTGGCTCAGGCGCCACTTCCCCGAGCACCGGGTGCACGCCATCACGTTCACCAACACCCACCCGCTGCACATCGACGCCACGTGGGTGCCGCTGCGCCCCGGCCTGGTGCTGCACAACGGTGAGCGCCCCGCCGAGCCGGAGCTGGTCAAGTACTTCGAGGTCAACGACTGGGAGGTGGTGGAGGCCGTCGCGCCGGTGAGCTGGCGGCACCGGATGAGGCTGTCGTTCTGCACCCCCTGGCTCGCGGTGAACATCCTGAACCTCGACCCGGGCACCTTGTGCGTCGAGGCCGAGGAGGTCCGGCTGGCCGATCAGCTCGTGGGGCTCGGCTTCGAGGTCGTGCCGGTGCCGTTCCGGGCGGTCGCGCCGTTCGGCGGCGGGTTGCACTGCGCCACGGTCGACGTGGAGCGCGACGGTGTGCTGGAGGACTACTTCCCCCGCCGCGCCGGACGGTTCTGACGAGGTGGCACGTGGTTCGCGGTGTCCTCTTCGACTTCCACGGCACGCTGGCGCGGTCGGTCGCGTGGGGCGTGCCGCACCGCGAAGTGCTCGAACGCCACGGGTTGCCCGAGGCCGGGCTCCGGTGGGACGACGGCTGGTCGGTGTGGCCGGCCGACGGCGAGGCGCACGAGGCGCACTCGCGCGACCGCGACTCCTACCGGGCCTGGGAGGTGGACCGGCTGCGGCGACGTGCCCGTGCCTGCGGCGTCCCGGCGGAGCGGGTGGAGGCGGTGGTCGCGGACCTGGACCGGGAGACCCGGGCGCTCAGGGTGCGGCGCTACGACGACGTCCTCGAAGCGCTGGCGCGGCTGAGCCGGCTGGGCGTGGTCTGCGCGGTCTGCTCCAACTGGTACTGGGAGCTCGACGAGGCGATCGAGCAGGCGGGGCTGGCCGGGGTGTTCGCCGCGGCGGTGAGCTCGGCGCGCGCCGGGTGGCGCAAGCCCGATCCCCGCATCTACCGGCGGACGTTGCGCGAGTGCGGTCTCCGGCCGGCCGAGGCGTTGTTCGTCGGCGACATGTGGGGACCGGACGTCCTGGGACCGCGCGCGGTGGGGATGCGCGCGGTGCACCTGTGGCGGCCGGAGCGCGCCGCGCGGCGGGAGGTGCCGCCGCCGCTGCCACCGGGCGTGTGGCGGGTCTCCGGTCTGTCCGAAGTGGTCGAGCTGGTCGAGGGGTTCACGTGCTGAGGCGGTCCAGGACGTTGCGGGTCACCCGGTCGACATTGGCGTCGAGGCCACGTCCCACGATCACCGGCCAGTCCGTGGTGGCGGCGGTGAAGACGGTGCCGTTGCGCGTGTGGACACCCATGGTCGCCGCACGGGGACCGGTCGTGGCCTCCCTCGGGACGCAGTTCCAGTGACCGGGCTTCGGGTGGTGGAAGTCGTCGTGCACGGGTTCGAGCACGGCGATGCCCAGGATGAGGAAGGACTCCGGCGTGCCGTCCGCGCCGGTCGGCCGAGCCACGCCGTGCTCGTCGAGGGTGTACGCGGCCCCGTCGCACTCGTAGCCGATCAGCGGCAGGCCCGCGCCGAGCCGGTCGGCGACGCCGCCGTCGGAGCCGTCGCGCAGCCCCGTGCCCTCGTACACCCAGTGGTCGGCGTGCTGCACCAGGAAGCCGGTGCGCGGCCGGTCGCCGGGCCAGTCACCCGGCCACATGCCGCCGTTGCGGAAGCTGACGCCGGTCAGGGCGTTCTCCGGCGCGCCGACGCCGTCGGGCCCGGGCGTCCACCACTGGTCGGTCGCCGGCAGGTGCGGGTGGACGCCGTCGACCTCGTGGTCGGTGTCGCAGACGAGCGCCGTGCCGCCGTCCGCCACGTGCACGCGCCACCAGCAGGTGTTCGCGCTGAAGAACGCCACGTTGCCGCCCGCGTCGACGAACGCCTCGACGTGCTCGCGCATCCGGGCGCTCCAGTACTCGTCGTGCCCGACGCTGAGCAGCAGCCGGTACGGCGAGAGCAGGCCGGGGTCCTCGTGCAGGTCGAGGTCCGTGCAGAACTCCACCCGGTAGCCCGCGCGTTCGAGCCACGCGATGAACGGGGCGTCCCAGTACGCCAGGTCGTCGACGCCACCGGGCCGGTGCGCGCTGACCTTGTGCCCACCGGGCACGTCGCCGTTCGCGGGGTCGTACACCGGGTTGTCGTACAGGCTGCTCGCCCGGTCGATCCCCGGCCCGTCCGAGCGGTTGTAGGCGTGGCGGGTGAAGCCGGCCTTCTTGTAGAGGATCGGCGCGGATCCCGGCACGCGCGGGCGGAGCACGAAGTACTCCCGGCCGAAGCCGCCGTGGTGCGCGTCGTCGTGGTGCTGTTCCCCGGTCGGGCGACCGTCGTCGTCGGTGATCGGCGCGGTGTCGGTGGCCGACTCCACGAAGAAGGCGACGTACACGCCCGGCCGCCACCCCGGCGGCACCGGGACCCGGTGGCCGGGCCAACCCCAGTCGACCGAGGGACAAGCGTGCTCGGGCACCCCATCGGGGTGCGGTGGCGGGGCCGCGAACACCCCGCGCAGCCATTCCGTGCTGCCGGCGTACTCGTTTTCCGCGCCGATCCGGTAGAAGTCCACCCGGAAGAAGGCCGCATCGGTTGAAACGTGCACGCCGAGCTCATCCCCGACGACGACGCTCTCCCGCTCGAAATAGCCCTCGATCACGTCGCCCCCGTTCGGAAGGAGTGCCCGATGCAGCGGGATCGTATCCCCGAACTGATGATCGGCATCGAAGGACTGGCCCTGCTGCGCACCGCCGTGGACCACGACGACGACTTCGTCGCGGCGAGGGTGGCGGAACTGAAGAAGCTCGTCGACTCCATCCCCGACGACGAATCCGCCGGCAAACGGCTCACCGAACTGGACGTGGCGAACGGGTACGCGTTCACGGCGCACACCTACGACGCCGATCCCCACTTCCTCCTCTCGGCGGAAGAGCCCGCCGTGCGGCGACTGCTGGCCGACGTGCCACCCGGACGCGCCCTGGACGCCGCCTGCGGCACCGGCAGGCACACCGCGACCCTGGTCCGCCTCGGGCACGACGTCATCGGGATCGACCAGTCACCGCAGATGCTGGACCTGGCCGCGGCCAAGGTGGCGCGGGCCCGGTTCGAGCTCGGCGACCTGGAGCACCTGCCGCTGCCCGACGCCTCGGTCGACCTCGTGGTCTGCGGCCTGGCGCTGAGCCACCTGCCGGACATCACCGGCGCGATCGGCGAGTTCCGCCGGGTGCTGCGCCCGGGTGGTCGCCTGGTCGTCAGCGACCTGCACCCGGTCATGGTGCTGCTGCACGGGCAGTACGTGTGCGGGCACCGCTCGGGCGACCTGGTCTTCATGCGCAACCACCCGCGCCTGGTCAGCGACTACCTCACGGCGTTCGCGACCCACGGCCTCACCCTCCGGTCCTGCCAGGAGCCGCTGTTCGGCGGGCCGTTGCCGCCCGGTGGTTACGAGGAGCGGATCGCCGACGCCGCCAACGCCGCCTGGCACGGCGTGCCGGTCGCGATCGTGTGGGAGGTGGGAGCGGCGTGACCCCGCTGGTGAGCTGCCTGATGGTGACCAAGGACCGGCCGGCGCTGGCCGACCGCGCGATCAGGTGCTTCGCCGACCAGCGGTACACCGCGCGGGAGCTGGTCGTCGTCACCCAGGGCACGGCGGCGTATCGGGACCGGTTGCTGGCGTCGGTTCGCGCGCACGGGGTGGAACGAGTCGTGGTCGTCGAGGCCGATCCCGACGCGCGCCTGGGCCCGCTGCGCAACCTCTCCCTGGACGCGGCCTCGGGCGAACTGGTGTGCGTGTGGGACGACGACGATTGCAGCCACCCCGACCGGCTGGCGGTCCAGGTGGACGAGCTGATCAGGGACGGCGCCCACACGTCGTTCCTCAGCGATCACCTCCAGCTGTTCCAGCAGGACGGGGACCTGCACTGGATCGACTGGACCCGGCCCACGCCGCCCGCCGCGTACCCGTTGCTGCCCACCACGATGCTGATGACCCGCGACGCGCGGTTCCGCTACCCGGAGTCGGGTCGCAACGCGCACCTCGGCGAGGACTGGGCGTTGATGACCGAGCTGCACGAGAAGGTGCGCGTGCAGCACCTCGGCGGCCGGGGACACCTCTACCTGTACACCTACCACGGCCGGAACTGCTACCCCGTCGCGCACTACGCCAAGCTGCGCATCCGGTCGCGGCCCAACGCGGAGGTCGCGTCGCGGGAGTCCGACATCCGCGCGGTTATCGCCTACTACGCCGTCCCGTCCCCCGTGCTGGTGCACGGCAGCGACGGCCCGGTGTTCTCGATCTGAGCGGAGGAGGAGCCGATGCCGCCGACGGTGGTCGACCACGACGGCAGGCCCGACCTGTGGCACCGCATCCCGGCGCTGTTCGACGGGGTCTGGCCGGAGTACAACGTCCACGGTGAGGTGATGGCCGGGTACTGGGAGCGGCTGCACTTGGTCTTCGGCCGGTTCCAGCTCGCCCTCGTCGACCCGGACACCGACGACGTGTCGGCCACCGCGCGCGGCATCCCGCTGGTGTGGGACGGCACCGCGGCGGGCCTCGGCCCGGGGATCGACGCGGCGGTCCAGGCCGGTTTCGCCGCCCACGACGCCGGGGTCGCCACGAACGCCCTCTGCGCGCTCGGGATCGAGGTCGCGCCCCGCCACCGGGGGAAGGGCCTGTCGACGGTGGCGCTGCGGGCCCTGTGCAGCGCCGCGCGACGAGCCGGGCTCGCCCACGTGGTCGTCCCGCTCAGGCCGACCCTCAAGGAGCTCTACCCGCTCGTGCCGATCGAGCGCTACGCCTCGTGGACGGCCTCGGACGGCACGCCGTTCGACCCGTGGATCCGCACGCACGTCCGCTGCGGCGGCGTGCTGTCCGCGCCCGCGCCCCGCTCGTCGCTGATCACGGGCACGGTGGCCGAGTGGGAGGCCTGGACCGGGATCGCCTTCCCCGACAGCGGCGACTACGTGTTCCCCCACGGGCTCGCGCTGCTGCACGTCGACCGGCGGCAGGACCAGGGCGTCTACTGGGAGCCGAACGTCTGGGTCGTGCACGACGTGGCGGCCGGCCGATGAGCGCCGGGCCGCGCCTCGTCGCCGCACGCGGCCGGCCGCCGCGCGAGGTCGTGCTGACCGGATCGGTGATCACCCATCCCGCTCGCGGTGACGCGGCGGCGCGGGTCGCCGCCCAGGCCCCGCCGGGGTTGCTCACCGTCGTCACCGACCCGGACCCGACCGGCCCCCCGACGGCCCTGCGCACCACGCTCGCCGCGTGGGAGTCCGTCCCTGCCTCCTCGACGCACCACCTCGTCGTGCAGGACGACATGCTCCTGGCCGGAGGTGCGATCGAGCGGCTGGTGCACGCCATCGGCGTCGCGCCGGACGCCGCCCTGGCCCTGTACTCGATGTGGGACTCCCGCAACGGGGCCGCGGTGCGGCTGGGCGCGTTGACCGGGGCGGGGTGGGTGAGCGCGGTCAACGAGTACACCCCCACCGGGGCCCTCGTCCTGCCCCGAGCGGTGGCCGCGGGTTTCGCCGACGACCTGCGCCGGCGTCCCTCGACCTGGCCGGACGACATCCTGATGAGCAGGTACCTGCGCCGCGAGGGCGTGCGGTGCCTCATCGCCGTGCCGACCCTGGCGCAGCACGAGGACGTGCCGAGCATCGCGGGCAACGCGTTCCGCGGGCTCCGGCGCTCACCGTGCTACCTGCCCGTCGTCCGCCCCGGACCGCGGCGCGTCGACGTCGACGTGCCGGGCGCGGTGCCGTTCTTCAAGAACGGCGTCGCCCAGTGCGTCGTCCACACCGAGTCGGGTCGGTGGCTGCACCTGGAGACCGCGGACCACCTGGTCGGCCTCGGTGTCCCGGAACACCACCTGCGGCCGGCGGCGGACGTGGAACTGGACGACGTCGACCCCGCGGTGGTGCGCGGCACGTGGCTCACCGCGTTCGCGCTCGGGATGCTGACCGCCGGCAGGTGCGGTGACGCCGATCCGGACGTGGCGCGGGAGGCGTTGCGCACCATCGCCCCGGGAGGGACGAGCCAGGAGCCCGGTGGTGAGCTGTCCGTGGAGGCGTGCGACCGGTTGGCCGTGCTCGCGGAACTCGCCCTGCGCACCGGTCGCGAGACCGCGCCGCGTCCACGCCGGAGCTCCGGCGGGATCACCTTGGTGGCGTCCGGGGGTGCGTTGGCCGAGCACGTCGAGCGCACGCTGACCGACCTGGGGCACGTGGTGACCGCGGTGGGAGGGCGCGCTCCGCGTCGCGGCGACGTCGTGCTCGACCTGACGACCGACGGCTGCCCGCTGCTGCGGCACGGCTCACGCGCGCCACTGCGCATCGGCCCGGTCGACCTCTACGGTCCCGGCTGTGGACCGGACTCGACCGTCGGGGCGCTCGTGTGGGCGGCGCTGCGGTCCGAGCCGATCCGGATCGCCGCCGGCTCACCAGCCGTCGTGCGACCGCTGCACGTGCGGGAACTGGTCGAACAGGTGCACGCCATCGCGTGCGGGACCGCCGAGGGGTTCCCCGCGCCGCCCGGGTACCCGATCGAGGTGCTGGCCGGGATCGTCGCGCGGGCCGTTCGACCGGTGCCCGTCCACGACACCAGGACCACGCGTCCGCCCGCGTCCGTCGAACGGGACCCGGACGTGGGCCTCCGGTGGCGCCTGCACCACTTCGCGCAGTGGCTCGCCTACGAGTTCGACGGCGCCGAGCCGGTGACGATCACCCGCACGTCCGGGTGATCGTCGCGGTAGGCCTCGCGCAGCGCGCCCGCGAGGGACTCGGCGTCCCCGGTCGGGCACACCCCGACCAACGCGCCACCGCCACCCGCGCCGCTGACCTTCAGGGGCAGGCCGGTGGTCCGCCGGGCGGTGGCGCGCAGGCGTTCCAGCAGCGGGGTCGACATGCCCTGCACGTCCCGCATCGCGCGGTGGGCGGCGGTCATGGCCGTGCCCAACGCCGCCAGGTCACGTCCGCGGATCGCCTCCCACGCCAAGGCGGACGCCGCGTCCGCCCGGTGCGCGTACTCCGCGAGCGCGGGGTCGCCGGCGTGGTGCTGGGCCCGGACCGACCTGATGTGGTCGGGCGTCGACTTCGGCGTCCGCGAATCGACCACGACGACGGCCCACCGCGGCGGGAAGTCCGCGTGGTCGAGGACTTCGGGCAGCCCGGCGGCCCGGCCCGCGGACAGCGTCGCGCCGCCCAGGGCGATGGCCACCTGGTCCATGCCACCACCGTGGCAGAAGGCGAACTCGTACTCGTACGCCCACCGGACCAGGGTGCCGCGCGGGATCGACCGCGCCGAGGGCACGGCCGTGGCGAAGGCCTGGAACAGGGCGAGGATCAGCGCGCTGGACGAGGACAGGCCGCTGGCGGAAGGGGCCTCGCTCGACACGGCCACCGGCGGCGGCCGGCGCGGGAGCCCGCCGACGTGCCGACCGAGGAAGGACCAGACGCCGGTGGTCCACTCCTCCGGGGCCCGCCCGCCCGTCGACGCGGCCGGGTCCACCTCGACGGTGGTGCGCAGGTCGAGCGCGACGCACACGGACCGGCCACCCACCCAGTCGAGGTCCTCGCCGGACAGGCACGCGCGCACGGGGCACGACGCGGTGATCGTTCGCAGGTCTGCCACCCGGTTCTCCTCCTCCGTCGGGACGACCACCGCCCGGACCGCTACGGGCACCACACCCGCTGCTCCGCGCTGCCGACCAGCCTGCCGAGCCGCCACGCGAACCGGCACACCCAGCGCCCGCGCTCGGGCGAGGCGAGGGCCGGGGCGCGCCGGACGAGCCGGAACCAGTCCGCCAGCGCCCTGGCCGTCCCGCCCGCGCGCATCCCGTGCGCGCGGAAGTCCTTGAGCAGCTTCGCGTCGGCTCGCCCGTAGGCCACCTGCTGCCTGGCGAGCGACCACAGCCGGTCGCGCATCCGGTAGCGCATCACCGCGTCCGGCGCGAAGGCCACGGAGCAGCCCATCAGCTGGGCCCGCACGCTGAACTCCACGTCGTCCCCGCCGCCACCGGTGTAGCTCTCGTCGAACCCGCCCAAGGCCCGGAACACCTCGGTCCGCACACCCAGGTTCGCGCCCACCGCGTAGGGCAGGAAGCTCATGACGACCGGCAGCCGGTCGGTGGGGTGGGGCGAGCGGGACGTGCGGACGCGCTCGCTGTTCAGCGCGGTGGTGTCGAGGTACCCGCCGACCACGTCCGCCCTCGACGCGGCCCGCGCCAGGGCGGCGAGCCACCCGGTGGTCGCCGCGTCGTCCGCGTCGCAGTACGCCAGCAGCTCGCCGTGCGCCGCCCGAGCGCCCGCGTTGCGCGCGCCGTTGATCCCGGGCGGCTCGTGGCGCACCACCCGCAGGTCCGGCAGCCGGTGCGCCCACCGGGCCACGACGTCGGCCGTCCCGTCCGTGGACCCGTTGTCCACGACCACCACTTCCCACGGCCCCTCGTGGTCCTGTTCGGACAGGGCGGCCAGCTGGCCCGCCACGACGGCCGCCGCGTTGCGCGCGGGCACGATCACGCTGACGGGAGGTGCGAGAGCGGATCTCGACGCCATGGAGCACCACCGCTCTCGGAGAGTGGGTGGACCGGAATTGCCGACGGCACCGGAAAAGTACTGCGGCGCCGGTCGACGCGGCAAGGCGATGCCCCGGGAATGGCCCGGAAGTGCCCTCGAACGGGATCGACGGCCGCGACGGTAGGTAATCGCGGCCGAGCGGTGCACGGCACGTCACCGCGCGACCGACACGATGGTGGCTTTCTTTTACCTCCTGACGGGGAATTGAGCGGCGTCGATGGCAGAACCCATACTGGCACCACCACACGAGAGAAATGTCGCCCATTCCATTCCGGCGCGACCGCGGGACCCAGGTGGAGGGCGAGGAAATGACCGAGGTCGTGCAGCGGACGGCGGACTACGAGTTCGAGCTGCCGCCGGCGCTGGTCGCGCAGGAACCGCCCGAGGCCCGGGGCGGCGACCGCACCGACGCCCGCCTGGCCGTGCTGCACCGCGAAAGCGGGCAGGTGGAGCACCGCCACTTCTCGGACCTGGGCGAGTACCTGCGGGCCGGGGACGTCCTGGTGCTCAACAACGCGCGCGTGGTCCCGTCGTTGCTCGAAGGGGTCGACGCGGACGGCGAGCCGGTGGCGGTGAGCCTGCACTCCCCCGTCGAGGACGGCACGTGGCACTGCCTCGTCGCGCCCACCGCGGCGTGCGCGCCGGGAGCCGAGTTCCGCCTGGGCGGCGACGGCGACATCACGGTCCGGCTCCTGCACGAGGCCGACGCCGGCGTGTGGCGGGCGGCGGTCGACCCGCCCGACGCCGAGTCGTTGCAGCGGGCGGCCGAGATGATCTGCCCCGGCTACCTCGACCGCGCGCCGCTGGACCCGGAGCAGTACCAGACGGTCTACGCCTCCCGGCCCGGCGCGGTGCTGCTCCCCTCGGCGGGCCGCCACTTCACCGCGGACATGCTCGACGGCCTGCGCGCCGCCGGGGTGGCGGTGGCGGAGGTGACCCTCTACCTGGCGGCCCGGAGCCGGTACTTCGTGCGGATGATGGTGCGCCGCAAGGCGGTGCGCGACGGCCTGCCGGTGCGCGAGGACCTCGACGACCCGCCCACCGGGTTCGACCTGCCCCGGGCGGAGCGCTACGAGGTGTCGGTCGACACCGCCGACCTGGTCAACCGGTGCCGACGTGACGGCGGGCGGGTCGTCGTCTGCGGCACGTCGGCGATGCGCACCCTGGAGACGGTCGCCGACAGCCGGGGGCGGCTGTGGCCCCAGACCGGGTTCACCCAGCTCACGATCATGCCGGGGCACGTGTTCCGGGCCTGTGACGCGTTCATGACCAACCTGCACCGGCCGAGGAGCTCCGAACTGCTGCTCACCGCGGCGTTCGCCGGTCGGGAGACCCTGCTGACGGCCTACCGGGACGACATCATCGCCAACGGCTACCTGTTCCACGAGTTCGGCGACTCCATGCTGATCGTCTGACCGCCGAGGGGAACGCGACCGTGATCGTCGACGACGTCGCCCGCGATCGGACACCGGACGGCTGGCGGCTGTCGGCGGCGGTGGACTCGGCCCTGACGCCGGACGGCGAACGCCTGCACTTCACGGTGCACGGCGCCGAGCCGGAGTGGCTGCCGCCGGTGGGCGACGCCTTCCTCGCCGCGCTGATGATGCCCGCGATGGCGCTGAAGGAGGACGTGCGCGTCCACGCCCCGGTCTCACGCCGCCTGTTCCGGTCGGCGTCCACCATCACCGACATCTACACCGCGTGGTGGCCGCACCTGCACCCGGTCGACCTGCGTGCGCCCGTCGCCACGCATGGGGCCGGCGACGCGGTCGGGCTGTTCTTCACCGCCGGGGTGGACTCGTTCTACAGCCTGCTCAAGGACGTCGCCCGGTCCGCGGCACCGGACTGGGAGCCGGTGACCCACCTGCTGTTCGCCAACTTCGAGCGGAAGACGGGCGCCTGGCACGAACGCCTGCTGGCGAGGCTGCGGCACGTGGCGGCGCGCACGGGCAAGCAGCTGCTCGTGATCGACACCAACGTCCGGTCGCTGTGCGAGCCCACCGCGTTCTGGCCGGAGTACCACGGCGCGGCGCTGGCCTCGGTCGCGTTGAGCCTGCAGGGCCTGCTGGGACGCTGCCTGATCGCCTCCAGCGACCAGTACCGGCACCTGCCGCCCCTGGGCTCGCACCCCCTGCTGGACCACCTGTTCTCCACCGAGGGACTGGAGATCGTCCACGACGGCGCCGAGGCGACCCGCGCCGAGAAGGTCATCCGGTTGGCGGGCGAGGGCGACCTGGCCCTGGACAACCTCTGCGTCTGCTGGAAGAGCGAGCCCGGCCACAACTGCGGGCACTGCCAGAAGTGCGTGGGCACGATGGTCGCGCTCGAACTCGCGGGCGCGTCCGGGCGGTGCGCGACCCTGCCGACGGCGTTGGACCTGGAGCTGGTCGGCGCGGTGCCGATGCCCGACGAGCCCGGCCGCGTCACGATGCGCTCGCTGGTGCGGGACGCCGAGAACCGGGGACGGCAGGACATCGCCGACGCGCTGCGGGACGGGTTGCGTCGCGCGGGTGATCCCCCGCAGGTGGGCAGTTGACCGCGCAGACCGTCCGGCCGGTTCCCGAACGGCGTCGAGCGGAGCTGCGGAGCGAGATCACGCGGGTCCTCTCGACGCTGCTCGCGCCCGGCACGCGGTGCGCGCTGGTGGACTTCCCCTTGCACGCCAACGTCGGCGACAGCGCCATCTGGACGGGCGAGCGCACGCTGTTGCGCGAGCTGGGCGTGTCGGTGGCGTACACCTGCCACGAGCGGTCGTTCCGGCCGGAGGACCTGCTGACCGCCGTGCCCGAGGGCGTGATCCTGCTGCACGGCGGCGGCAACCTCGGCGACCTGTGGCCCGAGCGCCAGCGCTTCCGGGAGCACGTCGTCCGGTCCTTCCCCCGGCACCGGATCGTGCAACTGCCCCAGTCGATCTGCTTCCGCGACGACGGGAACCTCCGCCGGGCGCGGGAAGTCCTCGACGCCCACCCCGACCTCACCCTGCTGGTGCGCGACCGGCACAGCCTCCGGTCGGCCCGCACCCACTTCGCCGCGCCCAGCCTGCTGTGCCCCGACCCGGCCTTCGCGCTGGCCGCGCCCGCCACGACGGGCCACCGGGCGCACGACGTGGTGTGGCTGGCCCGGACCGATCACGAGGCCAGCGGACTCCCCTTGCCCGCGCCACGCGGCAGGGCGCTGCACACCGACTGGACGGACGACCTCGGCGCGGCCCCGGACTGGCGGCTGCGGCGGGAGGCCGCCGGACGACGACTGCGAGCCGCCGTGCACAGGCGTTTCCACCCGGGTGCGGCGGCGGCCGTGACCGCCGCCCACGACGAGCTCGCGGCGCTCCAGCTGGCCCGGGGGTTCGCCCTGCTGGCCGGCGGCGACGTCGTGATCACCGACCGCCTGCACGGGCACCTGCTGAGCCTGGTGCTCGACCGGCCCCACGTGCTGCTGGCCGATCGCCACGGCAAGCTGGAGAACAGCTGGCGCACCTGGACCAGCGGCTGGCCCGGCGTGCGCTGGGCCGGCAGCCCGGCCGAAGCCGTCGAGCAGGCACGCGCCCTCGCCCCGACCGACCGGGAACGACCTCCGTGATCCGGCCGGACGACCGGTCGCCATCCGGGCGCGCCGTGCCCGAGCCGCGCCGGGAATCCCACGCCCGCCGGAAATTCCCTGGTCGACCGCTGTCGCCAGGGTGATACTCGTCGACCATGACGAGCGACGACCTCGCCGGACGAGCACCGGTCAACCACGCGTTGCGGCGGGTCCTGGACCGGGTCGGCGGGCCGGAACTCGTGGACCTGCTGGCGGAGGAGCTCTCCGGCGCGGACCTGACCACGCTGCTGCTGGAGGTGTTCCGGCGGCGAGCGGACCGGCTCACGCCGGCCGAGGTGATGCGGCGGTACCGCGGCGATCGGTTCGTGGCGCCCGCGGCGACCGACTTCGCCGCGCTGCGCCGGGCCGAGGACGCCTTGCTGTCCGCGCTGCCCGACGACTTCGAGGTCCTGGTGCTCGCCCCCGTCGTGCCGCTGGCGGCGCACTCGGCGGTCGCGACCGTCGACCCGCGCAAGGTGATCGCCACCGTCCGGGGCAGCGAGGTCGCCGCCGACCCCACGAACGCGTTGGCGCTGGAGGCGTCCGCGCGCCGCTCCCGGGCGCTGGCCGCCGATCCCCGGTCGTCCGTGCCCGTCAGGCTGGCGGCCACCCAGCGGGTGACCCGCGCCCAGCACTTCGACGGACCCGGGATGCTGGCGCACTTCCAGCTCTTCGGCCTGGTGACCGCCGGCCGCGACACCGGCAACCACGCGTTCGAACACCGGCACCTGACCGAGCACCTGCGGTTCGCCGCCCGGGCGACGGCCGAGGCGGGCGGGCGGCACACCGAGATCCGGCTCACCCGCCTGGACGACGCGACCGGCCCGGTGGTCGACCGGGTGCGCGAGGACCTGGCCGACCTGCCGGGCGTCGACGTGCTCGACGATCCCGACCGGACGACCGGGCGCGGCTACTACACCGGCGTGTGCTTCAAGGTCGGCACGACCATCGCCGGCCGACGGCTGGAGGTCGCCGACGGGGGCTTCGTCGACTGGAGCCGACTCCTCACCGGCAACCGCAAGGAACGCCTGATCATCAGCGGGCTCGGTGTCGACCGACTCGCCGAAACCCGGGACCGGTAGCGCGACCTCCGTCAGCGGTGCGCGGTCCGACGTGCTCCGCCGCCACCCGGGCTCCGGCGGGTCGATCGCCTCACGGCCGCTGGTCGTCGACCCAGCCGCGCTCGACCGCCCACTCGCCCGTGAGGTCCTCGGCGGCGGGCAGCGTGAGGAGCGAGACGGCGGACAGGACGACGACGAACCCGGCCGAAACGGCCCACGCGCGAGGACGGGTTCCCGGCCGGCGGTCCTCCGCCCTCAACGCCCACGACGCCACGGCGAGCACCAGGAACATCAACGGCGGCGCCCACGACTCCGGGCCGTCGCCCAGTGCCAGGTGCGACACCACGCCGCCGCCCCACAGGAAGCAGACTCCGGCGTACGCCCATTCCTTGAGCAGCCGGAACCCGGGCGCCGCGATCGCCACCGCCGCACCGAACTGGCAGACGCCGAGGACCTGGGCGAAGTAGTCCGGGTACCCGAGGTGGGCCAACTGCGCGTCGATCCAGTCGATCGTCAGCAGGTTCCACGCCGACCCGGCGATCAGCTCGAAGACGATGACGAAGGTGGCGAGCCGGAAGGCGATGGGACGCAGCCGGTTCCGGCCGGTCGGTGCGGCGGCGGCGGCGGTGGTGGTCGCGTGCGGTCGGCTTTCGGTCATGTGGGTTCGCATCAGGGTTTCCTGTCGGTTCGGGTCGGCTGCCGCTACCGGCTGATCCGGCGGGGCACCGTCAGCGTGAGGAGCTTGTCGGGGTTGCGGACGACGTAGACGTTGGTGATCACCTCGTCGGTGATCTCGATCAGGAACACGCCCTCCAGCCGGTCGCCCCGGTGGACGACCAGCGCGGGCGCGTTGTTGCAGGTGGCCCTCTCGATCCGCAGGCCCGGTGTCGCCCGGCCCTTGTGGAAGAGGCTCACCAGGTGCGCCGCCACCGCCTCCGCGCCGACCACCGGCCGGCGTGCCGCGCGCGTCTTGCCGCCGCCGTCGGCGGTGAAGGTGGCGTCCTCCGCGAGCACGGCGAGCAGCCCGCGCACGTCACCCGTGCCGGCCGCGGCCATGAACTGCTCGGTGATCCGGGCGGTGGTCGCGGTGTCGGCGGGTTCGAAGCGCCTGCGCCGCGCCTGCACGTGCTTGCGGGCGCGGTGCGCCGCCTGGCGCACGGTCGCCACGGGCTTGCCCACCGCGGCGGCGATGTCGTTGTGGGAGAAGCCGAACACCTCGCGCAGCACGAACACCACGCGTTCGTCGGGCGCGAGGGTTTCGAGCACCACGAGCATCGCCATGGACACGGACTCGGCGAGCACGACGTCGGCCGACGCGTCGTGCTCGTCGAGCAGCACGGGCTCGGGCAGCCACGGGCCGACGTAGTCCTCACGCCGCCGTGCGCTCGCCCGCAACGCGTTGAGCGCCTGCCGGGTCACCAGCCGCGCCAGGTACGACTTGGTGTCCCGCACCGCCGCCAGGTCCACCTCGGCCCACCGCAGGTAGCTGTCCTGCAGCACGTCGTCGGACTCGGTCGCCGAGCCGAGCACCTCGTAGGCGATGGTGAACAGCAGTGGCCGCAACAGGGTGAACCGCTCGGCGTGCTCGTCGGTGGTCATGGCGACGTGACTCCCGCGTCGTTCGACGTGCTGTGCTCGGGCATGCCTCCCAAGACACCGCGGACCCGTCCGAACGTGACACCACGGGACGTGACGCGCCGCACATCCACCCGCACCACCGTTCTCGGGCGCGTCGAGCGTCGACGCCCATCGCGGAACAGCGCACGCGTCGACGGTGTGGAGCCGGGGCGGTGGGGTGATCGTGTCACAATCGACCGGTTTCCGGCGGGCGTGAGCAGGGGGTTTGGACGTGACGGACCGGGTGGGGATCGCGGAGGCCATCGACGGGTTGCGGGAGGAGCTGGGCCTGGCCCAGGACGCCGGAGCCGGCCACCAGTTCCGCTTCGAGGTGACCGAGGTCGAGGTCGAGCTCCTCGTCGAGGTGCGCAAGGAGGGCAAGGCCGGCGCGAAGGTGCAGTTCGGCGTGGTCTCGGCGAACGCGGAGGGCAAGGCGGCCAGCGCCCACACCCACCGGGTCAAGCTCCGGCTCACCGCCACCGACGCGGCCACCGGTCGCAACCTCGAGGTCTCCCGGGATGTCGAGCGTCCGTGGACTAGCTGATGGACCAGCGCAGGCTCGCCGACGTCCGCGCGGGGACGGAGGCGGCGGCACGCGGCGCCGGCTCGGGTTACCTGATCGGCAGGCGGCTGGTGCTGACCGCCGGGCACGTCGTCGGCACGCGTGACGGCGCCTGGCCGCGCGTCGTGGTCCGGCTCGGTCACCCGAACCGGGAACGACGGCGGCACGACGCCCGGCTGGTGTGGAGCCACCCCGCGCTGGACGTGGCGCTGCTGGAGCTGGACCCGCCGGCCGACGGGGAGCTCGGCGACGCCGTGCGGTGGGGCGTCGTCGACGGCATCGAGCAGGTCCGCTACTCGGGCATCGGGTTCCCCGGGTTCGCCGACTACGGCGAGGCGGGCGCCGGGGTCGAGCAGCTGGCCGGCGTGGTCAACCCGCTGTCGACGGGGCCGCACGGCGCCTACGTCCTCGACCAGGACGCGGCGCCGCAGCCCGGGCGGCGGGCCTGGGCCGGTGTGTCCGGCGCCGCCGTCTTCTGCGCCGGTCTGCTGGTGGGCGTGGTCGTGCTGGACGACGTCGACTTCGGCAACCGGCGGCTGCACGCGGCGCGCCTGGACACCGTGCTGCGCGATCCCGAATTCCGCCGCCTCGTCGAAGCCGACGGCGGCACGAACCCGGTCGCCGAGTCGGTCGCCGCGCCGCCACCGTCCACCGGTGGACGCCGCAACGCGCCGGCGGCGTTCCGGTACGAGCTGAGCGCGGCGATCGTCGAGTACACGTCCACCGTCGTGGGACGGGACGGCCAGGTGCGTCGGCTGATGGCGTTCAGCGGGGCGCGGGAAGGCGGTTACGCCCTCGTCGAAGCGCCGGCCGGGTTCGGCAAGACGACGCTGGTCGCGGATCTGTGGCGGCGGCACGCCGGCGACGCGTGGGACGGTCCGACGCCCGATCTGGTCGGGTTCTCGCTGCGCCGCGACCTCGGTGACCACACGCCGGCCGCGTTCGTCGCCGGGCTCACCGGTCAGCTGGCGGCGCTGCTGAACCGGTCGGACGACGGCGCGGGCGGGTTCGACGAGTTGTGGCGGGAGGCCGCGGCGAACGCCGGGCCGGGGCGGCCGCTGCTGCTCGTCGTCGACGGCCTGGACGAGGCCGCGCCGGACCGCCCGGGTGTCGCGGAGCTGCTGCCGGCGCACGTGCCCGACTTCACGCACGTGATCGTGACCTCCCGACCGAGTCCGCGGGCCCGTTCGCTGGTGCCGCCGCACCACCCGCTGCACCGCGCGCACCTCGTGGCGCTGCCACCGCTGTCGGTGGCCGAGATCGCCGAGCTGCTGCACGTCTTCGGCGCCGCCGAGCCCGCGTCGTCCGCGGCGGCCGTGCACGAGGTGACCAGGGGTGAACCGCTGCTGGCCAGGTTCACCGCCCAGGACGTGGCGCGGGACGGTGACGCGGCCCTGGCCGCCTACCGGCGCGAGCGGCCCGCGGACGTGGCCGGGTACTTCCGCTGGCAGCTCGACCTGCTGGAAGTCGACGCCGACGACGACACGACCTGGGAGGCGCTCGCCCTGCTGCTCGCGGCGGCCCGCGGCCTGACCGAGGTCGAGCTCGCCGAGGCCCTCGGCGTGCCCGCCCACCGGATCCGGCGGGCGCTCGCGCCGGTGCGCCGGTTCCTGATCGGTTCGCCGCGGCACGAGCTGATGCACGAGGAGTTCGCCGTGGTGCTGGCCACCCGGTTGACGGCGGCGCAGCGGCGGGCGGCCGACCGGCGCCTGCTCGACTGGTGCCGCGGGTACGCCGACGCGGGGTGGCCCGACGACACGCCCGACTACGCGCTGACCGCCGTCCTCGGCCACGTCGACCGGGCGAACGACTTCGAGCTGGCCGCGCGGCTGGTCGGCAGGCGGCGGCTGGAGCTGGTGGTGGCCAGGACGCTGTCACCGCGGGGCGTGCGGGCGGAGGTGGGCGCGGTCCTGGACATCCTGATGCGGAGGTCGCCGCCGGACGTCGTGGCCGAGATCCGCACCGCCCTGACCGCCGTGAACATCAAGGGCATCGCCGACGACGTCCCCGGATCGCTGCTGGCGGCCCTCGTCGCCGCGGGCGAGACGGCGAGGGCCGAGGCGCATGCCGCGTTGGCCGAACGGCCGATCGACCGTTGCCGGGCGTTCCAGTCGATCGCGGTCGCGCTGTGGCAGGCGGGCGAGCCCGAGCGGTGCCGCCAAGCGGTCGCCGCCGCGGTCGGCGCGGCACGTGCGTCGGGCGAGCAGCACCAGTCGTCGTGCCTGGAGGACTTGGCGCTGGCGCTGTTCACGGCGGGCGCGGTCGAGGACGGTTGCGAGGTGATCAGGGCCTGGGCGCGCGGACGGCCGGTCGCCCTGGCGTTCAAGCGGATCGCGCCCGCCCTGGTGCGCCACGGCGCCGCGCAGTTGGGCCTCACGATCGCGCGGGGCTTCGCCGACCGCGCGGACGTCGCGACGGCCCACGCGCTGCTGGCCCTGGCGCTGGCCGAGGCCGGGCGGGTCGACCAGGCGCTGGCGGTCGCCGACGGGATCGACGACGGGATCACCGGTTGGCGCGTCGACGGCCTGCCGCACTCCGTGGCGAGACTGGCGATCGTCGTCGCCGACCGGGGGCGGGTGGACGCCGCGCGCCGGCTCGTCGACAAGGCGGGCCTGCTGCTCGCCGGCCGTCGGCACCCGTCGGACGTGGACCGGGTCGGCGTCGCGGCCGCGCGGGTCCGGGTGGGCGAACCGGAGCACGGCGTGGGCGTCCTCGCCCGGCTCAGCCGGATCAGCGAGAGCGGCTGGCGCACCCGGGAGTGGCCGGAGATCACGTGGTGGTTCGACCTCGACTGGGACGAGTTCTCCGGGTGGGCCGTCGCGACGCCGCGACGTGATGCCGCCGTCGTCCTCGCCCACCAGGCGGTCCTCGCCGGGGTCGACGTGGCGCTGCTCGACCTGGCCGCGGCCGGCGAGTCGGCCGAGGTGGTCCGGGCCGCGGTCGCGATCGCGCACGTGCACGAGGGCGCGGTCGACCGGGCGCGGGACCTGCTCGCCGGCCTCACCTCCGACCAGGGGAAGGTCCAGGTGCTGCTGACGATCGCGAGCGCGCTGGCCGCGAGGTCCCCGGTGGACGCCCGAGAGGCCGCCCTCGCCGCGCTAGGCCGCTTAAGGGACGCGCGCGGCGACGTCGCGGTGATCCTGGCCAGGGCCGGCTTCGGGGCGGAGGCGGTCGAGGTCGCCGAGGGGATGCCGGCGCGCTCGATCGCGCGCGGTTCGACGTTCGCCCGTCTCGCGGACGTCCTCGGGCTGGTCGACGGCCCGCCGACCGCCGAGATGGCCGCGGACCTGCTCGACCGGCCGACGTTGGACTCCGACGTGGCCCTCGCGGCGGACGCCGACGAGGTGCTGGACGTGCTGCGCCGGCGCGTGGCGTCGTCGCCGTACCCGCTCGTCCGGCGCGCGATCGACGCGCGCGACGAGAACGGGCTGCGGCGGGTCCTGCCGGAGTTCGACAAGCTGCCGGGTCGCCGGGCCGCGGCGCTGGCCCACGTGGTGCGGGGCCAGTTGGCCGAGGGGCGCGCGGAACTCGCGCGCACGGCCGCGCTGCACTCCCTGTCCGTTCTGCCGGCGCAGGGCGTGGCGCGCGATCGCCGCGTCTTCTTCGACGCCGCCGTGCGCGCCCTGGCCAGGTCCGGGCGACTCGACGCCGCACTGGCCGTAGGCGAGCGGCTCGCCCACCCGGATGCCCGCGTCCCCGCCATCGTCGGGTTGCTCGAAGGCGGCGACGTGGACGCGGCGCTCGACCTGCTCGGCGAAGGTGCGGAAACCCTGGGCGAGCGGGTGGCCGACCTGCTCGCCTACGACGGTTCGACCGAACTGGCCGTGACCCTGCCGACCGCGCTGCGCCACCGCGCGGAGCGGAACGACCGCAGGGTCTCACCGGCTCTCGAAGCGCTCGTCGACGCCCCTGACGGCACGGACCCCCATGCGATCCCGGGGTACGAAGACCTTCGCCGGGGTGCGATGCTCGACGCGGTCGTCACGCGGCTGGCGCGTGCGGGCCGCTTCGAGACCGCGCTGGCCGTCATCCGCGATCCGCGGCCCTACCAGCCGCAGTACGGCGACATGGGTGACGGCGTGCCGAGCGACGAGACGCTGGCGATCGTGCTGACGACGCTGGCCACCCACGCGCACCGCGTGCCGGCCAGGAGGCAGTGGGCCCGGGAGCTCGCGGACACGGCGCACCGCACGGCGTCGGCGATCGGCGCACCGTCCACAACGGACCGACGCCTGACCGCGATCGGCCAGTCGGACGCCAACAAGGCCAGGGCGCTCGCCGCCGTCACCGCCTATCCGGGTCGGTCGGACGACGCGGCGCTCGCCGTGCTGCGCGAGGCGCTGCGCCTGTCCCTCGACTGGAACAGGTACGTGTTCTTCTCGGTGCTGACGGCGGCGATCCCGTTCCTCGAACGGCTCGGCGACGGTGTGCTCGAACGGACCGCGCACAGCGTGCTGGACGTCGACTCGTGGTGGACGGCCTGAGGGCGTGTTCGTCCTCGTGCGCTCCGCGCGGACTCGCGGTCAAGCGCTCGGGATCCGGCTCAAGGCGGTTTCCGCGAGCGTCTGCGCGGCCGCGCACGGGTCGGTGGTCGGGTCGGTGACGTGCAGCATCACCTTGAGCACCACTGTGTCGGTCGGGGCGTCCGGACGGCGGATCCCGACCTTGAGGGTGCAGGAGCCGTCTCCCACCAGCCTGCGGGTCGGGTAGCCGCCGACGAGGCCTTGCTCATCGCCGAGCCACACGCCCGACAAGGCGGAGGTGAGCACCAGCGTCTCGGTGGGGGTTCCGCGGTCGTCCACCGCGTCGCCGAGCTGCCACAGGCACAACGTGCCGGGCAGGGGCCTGCCGGTCTTCGCGGAGGGCGCGCCCGTGGCGGCCGTGACCTCCTGCGCGGTGAGCAACGCGCAGAGGTCGGCGTCCGCGGCGATCCGCTTCGGCCGGTCGGTGGCCAACTCGTCGGGGCGGACCGTCTCCGCCTGCTCGGTGACCGACACCCACGCGGGCCGGTCCGGGGAGGACGGCGGCGTGGCGGACGACCCGGGCGGTGGCGTCGTGCAGGCCGACACCCACAGCAGCGGCAGGAGGAGCAGGGCGGCCGACCGGCCGGCGGAGAGTGGCACGACGCGGAATCCTAAGCCTGCCGCCGAGTCGGGTGGCTCGACGGCTCGACGGCGTTCGACTCGACGGCGTACGGCGTGGCGCGGACCGTGTCGGCCCGGGTGAACCAGCTCTCGAAGAGGCGGCGGTAGTGGCCGGTGCGCGGCGACCTGTCGTCCGGGGACAGCCGGTCGTAGAACTCGAACGGGCGTATCCGGCCGGTGTCCGTCCATTGCAGGTAAGAGGCGTAGATGGTGCCGTCACCGAAGCGGAAGCCGTGGACGACCGGGACGCAGGCGTAGGTCTTCAGCTCCACGGTGATCCCCTGGCGGCGCAGGTCGTCGGCCTCCTGCTCGATGAACGAGCGGATCTTCGCCGTGCTGCGCCGTGCCTCCTCCGCCCACTCGTGGGGCAGTTCGCCGGAGCTTGCGACGAAGGCCGGGTCGAGGCACAGCAAGGTGATGTGCCAGCCGGTCGGGCGATCGGGCGAGGTCAGCCAGCCGGCGAGCGCCGGCCAGCTGGTGTTCAGCGTCAGGCCGAGCACGGCGAGTCGGCGGTCCCGTCGGCCGACGGTGTCGTCGCTCAACGCGGAGAGCACTCCGCTGATCGAGTGCGTGCCCGGGTCGTGCTCGGCACCCGTGATCCGGGTCCGCAGCGACCGGACTTCGCGGCCCAGCTGGTAGACGGCGATGGTGGTGATCTCCAGCATCACCCCGATCAGCGCGACGAGCCCCGGCAGTTCCAGCCGCCCGAGGTAGCGCTCCAGCACCATCCTGGTCGGCTCGATCGTGGCGAGGATCAGGTAGGTGCCGGCGAGCAGCGCCACCGTGGTCACGGTGATCTCCCAAAGCTGCCGGATCCTCGTCGACACCCGTGCCCGCTCGCGCCGCTTCCGGCTCACGAGGCACCCGCCCCGGACGGCCGCCGACGTAATCGACTTGCCCCATCAAGCTGGTTCACGTGCCCATCCTGCCGGGTCGCGTGGTGCCCCGCCACGTCCGGCACGCGGGTGCTGACGCCTGTCGGAGTGGCGGGCGACGTCCGGATCCCGGCACGCCACACCTGTGGGTGTCAACGCCACAATCCGGACGTGGATCGTCCGCAACCACCCTTAGCATGACCGGCATGGCCATCGCACGCTTCCCCAGCATCGTCATCGACTGCCCGGACCCCGGTGCGCTCGCGAGGTTCTACGGCGCGCTGCTGGACTGGAAGGTCGACGTCTCCCCCGACTGGGCCGAGGTCCGCGCGGAGCACGGTCAGTGCATCTGCTTCCAGCAGGTGGACGGGTACGCGCCCCCGGTGTGGCCGAGCCAGGAGTCGCCCCAGCAGATGCACCTCGACGTGACCGTCGACGACCTCGACACCGCCGAGGCGGCCGTCCTCGACCTCGGCGCGACCAAACACCCGCACCAGCCGGGCACGTCCTTCCGGGTCTTCCTCGACCCGGCGGGCCATCCGTTCTGCCTCTGCGTGAACTGACCCGGAGCCTCACCCGCACCTTCCGACCCGCGTGCAGCGCCGAAGGTCTGGCGGTTCACGCGGGCGGAGGCCGGGCGACGCGTCGGGCGATCTCGGCGTCGAGGGGGTTCATGGCGTCGGCGACCGGGGCGGACGGTGACCACCACAGGAAGTCGAGCACTTCGTCGTTGACCAGGAGGCGGGGCGCGGCGGTGAGGCGCAGCCGGTAGATGGCGAGGAGTTCACGGCGGTCCGGGGCGACGAGGGTGAACTCGGCCACCGCGACACCGTCCAGCGCCACCTCGCCGATGCCGGTCTCCTCGCGCAACTCCCGGACCGCTGTCTGGCGAGTCGTCTCGCCCGGCTCACGGCCGCCGCCCGGGAGCTCCCACGCCCGGCGCCAACTGTCGAACACCATGAGCACGGCGCCCGCGTGCTCGACCACCACCAGGGCGGCCGGGACGACGTCCCGATCACCCAGGCCCTCCAGTTCGCGTTCGGCGACGGTGCGGAACCCCACCAACGCGTTGCCCGCGCGGTCGCGGATCGGGAGCGGTCGCATGGCACACATCCAACCGCGCCGAGGACGCCAGGTGCGCCGAAGACCACCCGACCGCCACCGTCACGACACCGGCGGCGCCGACTTCCGGCTGAGGTGGTCTTGGAGACGTGCGTGCCGGAACTGGTACACGGGACCGGTCCGGCGGAGGAGACCCAGTCGGTGGGCGTCGTCCAGGAAATCCAGGAGTCGCAGCGGGAGTTGCCGTTGGGCGCGCAGTGCGAGCACCGCGGACACGTAGCGTCCGCCGGGTTGATGAGATCCGACGCCGAGTGCGATCGCGAGGGCGACGAGGAGACCGACCACGAGTCCGGTCGGCGATGCCCCGGTGCCGCTGAGCACGTCCTGGAGCCAGAACGCGAGGCCGATCACGGAACCGCCCACGATCGACTTGAGGCACACCAGCCGCAGGTCGCGGCGGAACGCGGTGACCGGAGTCGGTGGCCGGTCGTCCGGCTGCGGGGTCTCGGCCCACTCGACCAGCCCGACCGCGAGCCAGGTGGCGCCGCCGAACACCAGCGCGAACACCAGTCCGGAACGCAGCCCACCCGAGGTCTCGCCCGCCGCGCCGAGCACGCCGCCGAACACGAGCCCGGCCGAGGAACCGGGCACGAACCTGAGCACCAGGCCCACCTCGTGAGCCCTCGCACGAGCGATCGGGTTCGACCGCGCAGCCGGAGATCCGCGTACGCCGGCGTCTCCGGTGGGGTGAAACCGACGCCCCGCGCCACCAGCACGCCGACGACCACCACCGGGATTCCGCCCGCGACCAGGAACACCAGGCCCACCACGGGTTCACCGGCGAGGAGTCCCGCGTCGACGCCGGCGCCCAGCAGGCTGAACCCGAACACGAGCCCGGCCACGTGCCCGATCGTGAGCCCGCGGGCGAAGCCGACCACCACCCCGAACACGAGTCCGACCAGGGGGCCGAGGACAGCTCCGTTCACGGGCCCGACCAGAAGCCCTTCGCCGACCGCCACCGCGCACCCCAGCCCGACCCCGGCGACGAGCCCCGCCACGACCGCGGCCCGGCGCCGCGCCGCGTGGTGGAGCCGCCACCAGGCGAAGTCACGGCCGCCCATCGTGGTCAAGTGGTGGGCGAGGAACGTCAGCCACCTCGTCGCGTCGGCCGGATCCCAGGCCCGCCGGGGCCGGAACGGATGCTCACCGCCCCGCGGCGGGTTCGCGCTGACGAGCGCGGCCACCAGGTGGTCGAGCAGGTGCTCGACCACCGCGTCGGCGCTGCGGAACCGGCCGACCTCGCACAGCTCGGCCGGGTGCTCGCCGGTGTCGACGTAGACCTTGCGGAGCAACCACAGCGCCAGCGGGGTGGACAACGCCTCGGTGAGCGGGCCGCGCCGACCGTCGGTGAGGGTCGCCAGCAGACCGCGCCAGTCGCCCACCGCGCCCGGCGGGAGGCAAGCGGCGAGGTAGTCGGCGGCGTCGGCGGGTGTGAGCGGGTTCGGCTCGATGACCGCACCGCCGGTGAGCACGTCCCCGCCCGGCGCGGCGACGGCGGCCTCGTACTCCGCGGTGCGGCAGGTGAGCACGAGGGGGTCCGCGGCGACCTCGTTCAGGCGGAGCAGCACGGCGGGTCGGATGCCCTCGGGCAGTTCGTCCAGACCGTCCAGGACCGGCAGGACCCGCCGCCCGGTCACCAGCGAGCGGGCGGCGTCCGGGCCGAACGCGGTGGCGCGCGACGCCGGGTAGTCCTCGACCAACCGGCGGGTCAGCCACTCGTGGAGCGTCTCGGCGCCGGGATCCCACTCCGACAGGGGGACGAGCACGGGCACGGGTTCACCCGGCTCCGCGTGGTCGAGCAGTTCGCGGAGCAGCAACAAGGCCAGCGTCGTCTTGCCCGTGCCCGGCTCCCCGAGGATCACGAGCCGCCGTCGCTTTAGGCCCCGGAACCGCGCGGCGATGTCGCCGATGCGGTCGGTCCGGCCCGTGAACCGGCGCCGCCCGTGACCGAGCAGGCCGCGCCACCGGCTCTCCCGGGCGACGTGATCGGCGACGTCGAGCTCGGTGAACCGCCACCGCACCGCGAGCGGGCCGGGATCGTCGAGCCGGCGGACGTCGATCTCGGCACGCCACTGGCTCAGCACCTGGCTCGCGAGCAGGCGCTGGGCCGCGTCGGTCTGCTCGGCGGTCGAGGTCGTGAGCGTCACGAGCGGTGGGCGGCGCGCCCAGAGGACCAGCCCCAGCACGAGCGGGGTCAGCGCCGCGACCAGGCTCCCGACGCTGGCCGCCGACTGCAGCCCGTTCGGGGAGCCGAGGGCGAGGACGAGCGCGGTCACGACGGCCACCAGCGCGACCGACGCGATTCCCCACCGTCGCCAACCCGTCACACCACCTCTCTCGCCGACCGTCGCACCGCGTTACGTCGTGCGCACCTGCTACACCCGATCGAGTCACAGGCTGTCGGACTGGACCTGCTCGCCGAGTCCGGTCGCTCGCGGCCCACCCTCGTCGTGCAGCACGGAGACGTCGACGTGGATCCGGTTGCGTTGCGGACGCGTGGCGTCCATCCGCTGGAACCACGGGGACGCCCCCGGCGACGCGGATCGAGCAGGCCCTCGTCACCGACCTGCCCGTACCCGAGCACGGCCCGCCAGAACCGCATCACCTCCGCGGTGTAGGCGTGCGATCGCTCTGTACTCGTGGCGCGCGCGTCGTTTCGCGTGTCCTGCACCGGAGTGTCCGAAGTGGACGTTCGTGGAGCAGATCGCGGGAGTGACGCGTCGGCACGGTCGTTGGTCGGAGCGGCTGCGGCCGGTTCCGGAGAAGATCGGTGTGGCCCTGGCCAGGCGCGCGGGCGCCCGTCTGCGCGGCGTCATCGGTGTGCGCGCCAGTCGCAGCACATTGCCGCAGCTGGTCTGTGACCTGCCGGACCCGACGCCATCGGCCCCGGTCGCGGTCGGCATCGACGACCACGCGCTCAAACGGTGCGTGTCCGGCCACCGCGCCTGCATCCGCGCCGCGAAGGGGCGCCGAGGTCCTCCGCGCGGAAAATCGGGGGCGACGGGCGTGCGCGGCCGATACGATCCGGCCACCTCATGGAGTAGATCAGTGGCAGATCGCCCCGCTCGGGACGGGGAGGGCGCGGGTTCGATTCCCGCCTCCATGTCCACCGACCGCGGAGTCCACTGTGTCCGACCAGATCCGCACCGCTTCCTCCGGTTACGCGACCGGTCGGCTGGAGCGGGCGTTGGCCGCGGTGGCCTCCGCGGGTGCCGGGGCCGACGGTGAGCGCGCGCTGGGCAAGGTGCGGCGCTGGGAGGACGTCGTCAACGGGATGGCCGACGGCACGCTCGCGGTCGGCTCCCGCACCCCCGTCGCGAACACCCCGGCGTGGGTGACGCTCGAAGTCGCGGACGGCGGCTTCGCGACCGGCCGGTACCTGGCCGAGGTGCCGCTGTCCGAGGACGAGGCGGCCCGCGTCGCGTCCCTCCCGGACGACGTGCCCGGCCGGAACGCGCGGGAACGGCTCAACCTCTGGTACCTCGGCGACGCGGGCCAGGCCGAGCTGCTCGACGTGATCCGCCGTGGGCACTACCGGGTCGAGTTGCCGGAGGACGCGGCGCTGCCGGTCGTGGCCCTGCTGCTGGACACGGGCTTCCCGGAGCAGGCCCTGGACCTGATCGCCGACCTGCGCCCGCTGCTGCACCGGCTCCGGCTGACGCCGCGCTTCGAACCGGTCGCCCGGCCGTCGGGCTCCGCCGTCCGCCTCACGTCGGTGAAGGACGCCGCCGCGTCGCTGCGCGCCGTGCGGGTGCCGGCGCGGATCGCCGCGATGCGCGACACGCTGACCGTGTGGAATCCGCTGTACGACCGGCTGGTCGCGTTGTGGTGTCGCACGGTCGACGGCGAGCTGCCCCACCTGGACGCGAACGGGACCGTGCACGGCGGGTGGCCGTGTCGCACGTGGCCGGCCGAGTGGGCGGCGGCCAGGGCCGAGTGGCGCGCGGACTTCGCCGAGGCGTCCCGCACCCACGCGCTCTCGGGCCGGCAGGCCGACCCGAAGAGCAACTTCGCGCGACTGCGCCACGCCCTGGAGTCCTGTCCGGACGGCAGCGACGCGCTCACCGCGCGCGAGGTCGGCTGGATCCGCCGCGCCATCGCGAACACGGTCAGCCGCCGGGGCGCGCCGGAGTCCGACCGGCGGGACGCGTGGCGCACCGCCGGGGCGGCGGCCGTCGCGGCGCCGACCAGGGCCGCGCTCGCCGGTGTGCTCGCGAGCAGGCTGGACCGGTACCCGGCGGAAGGCGGCCTGCCGTCGCTCGACGTCGCGTCGGCCGCGGTGTCCGAAGCCGAGACGACCGCCGGGATCCCGTGCGGCACGACGGTGCCGGACCGCCTGGTGCACAAGGCGGCGCGAGCGCTCGAAGCGCCGGCCGACGAGCTGGTGCGCCTCGGCGTGATCACGTCGGGGGAGACGCTGGCGATCGTGCTGCCGCAGCTCACCTCGCGGCTGCTCGGCACGGCGATCGCCGACCCGGTCGTGGCGGGGCTGTACGAGCAGACCTACCCGGCGTTCCGGCGTCGCCGCGGCCTGCTGCTGCTCGACCTCGAGCACCAGGTGCGGTTCACCGAGCTGCCGTGGGTGCGGGCGCTGGAGCCGCACCGGTCGCCCCGACCGGACGGCGCGGCGGCCGCGTACCGCGCGCTGCGGCAGGTCACGATGCTGGCGCTGACCGCGTTCCCGCACGCCCTGCTGCCGAACCCGCTGGTGACCGAGCTCAGGGCGCTGGCGAAGCAGGCCTCGCTGGAGTTGCCGCTCGTCGAGGAGGTGGCCGCGGACATCTTCACCGGCAGGTTCACCACCAAGTGGCGTGACGCGGCGGTGGTGGCGAGCCGGCTGCTGGCCGGCACGCCCTACGCGAACTACTACGACCTGCCGGCGGACTGGCCCGAGGCGCCGCGCACCGTCCTGCGCTGGGGCAAGCGGACCGCGCCGGACTTCACCGCGCTGTGCCGGGATCGGGCGGGCACCTCCGGTGGCTCGGTCGCGGCGAACGGCATGCTGCTGGAGCAGAGCCAGATCCTGACCACGCACAACCTGGCCGTGCTGGTCGACGGCCTGGACCTGGCCGACGAGGTGCGCGAACACGCGCCGGAGCTGGTGTGGCGGGTGTTCGACCGGCTCGTCCGCCGGTTCGGCCGGCGGCCGGACCACCGGCACGCGGCGTTGATCCAGGTGAAGAACGCCGCGTACGCGTGGCGGCAGGCCCTGTTCCTGCTCGGCTTCTGCGAGCCGGCCGTGCGGCTCGCCCACGCGGAGAGGTTGGCGGGCGAGGTGCGCGGCACCGTGCTCCAGCCCGCGGCCGACGGTCTGCTGCACGTGCTCCACGGCGGTCGCTTCACGGCGGCCGGCACGGTGCGGAACGGCACCGGCCTGCGGTTCCTCGGCTGGACCGAGGGCAGGAACCCGTTCCTGGTCGACCCCGGCCGCCGCTGACCGGGGTCGCTCCCCCGCGCCGTGATCGCGTCGGCGACCGGCGCGGTGCGACAGCCGCTCAGATCAGGCCGAGGTCGCGGGCCCTCGCCCCGGCCTGGAAGCGGGAGTCCGCGCCCAGGACGGCCATCAGCTCCGCGACCCGACGCCGGTAGGTCCGCACGCCGAGGCCGAGCGTGCGGGCCGCCGTCTCGTCCTTGCAGCCCGACGCCAGCAGCTCCAGCACCCGCGGCGCGAGCGCGCGCAGCTCCGCGTGCTGGGCGTCGTACACCGCCAGGTCGGTCCCCGAGCGCCACGCGGCGTCGAACAGGGACGCCACGTTCTGCACCACCGCCGGCTCCGTCACGATGCCGTAGCCGCGGCGGCCGTCCACCACGTCACCCGCCAGGATCGCGAGCCGGCGGTCGATGATGATCGTCTCGTTGATGTCGTCCTGCGTGATCCGCACCTCCGCGCCCCGCGCCGCGGTGGCGCGGAGGTGCTGCGCCATCGACGGGTTCAGCAGCACCTCGGGCCGGTACAGCTTGCGCAGCCTCGGCATCGACGCCGGCCGTGCGTCACGGGGACGTGGCCGCGTCGCCGCCCACGTGTTCAGGTCCCGCGCGGCGCACGTGATCTCGGTCGCGGTCGCGAACAGGTGGGCCGTGCGGCTGAACAACTCCTCGTCGCCGTGGAGGACGGGCACGTGGTCGAGGCTCATGCCACCCAGTCTCCGCGCGGCGCAACCCCGTCGCCAATCCCGGCAAGAAGTTGCCATTCCCGGCGGGCCGCACCCGGAGGACCGAAGCTGGAGCCATGAGCACAACGATCGACGCGACCGCCGCCGGCACCTGGGATCTCGGCGACCGGACGGTCAACCGCCTCGGCTTCGGGGCCATGCGGCTGATGAGCGACGCCGACGGCGGCCCCAGCGACCGCGGCCGGGCCATCGAGGTCCTCCGGAAAGCCGTCGAGCTGGGTGTCAACCACATCGACACGGCCGCCTTCTACTTCTCCGCGCTGCGCTCCGCCAACGAGCTGATCAACACCGCCCTCGCGCCCTACCCGGACGACCTGGTCATCACCACCAAGGTCGGCCCCGGCCGCGACCCGGCCGGCGACTGGCTCCACGTGGACGACGAGAAGGGTCTGCGCGGCCAGGTCGAGGAGAACATCCGCCAGCTCGGCCTCGACCACCTCGACGTCGTCAACCTCCGCATCGGCCGGGGGCTCGAACGGGGCGAGGGCTCCATCGCGGACCGCTTCGGGGCGCTCGCCGAGCTGCGGCAGGAAGGTCTCGTCCGGCACCTCGGCATCTCGAACGTGGGCGTCGAGCACCTGCGGGAGGCCCTCGCGATCGCGCCGGTGGTGTGCGTCCAGAACCAGTACGGACTCGTCACGCGCCGCGAGGACGACGCGCTCGTCGAGCTGTGCGCGGAGCACGGCGTCGCGTTCGTGCCGTTCTTCGCCATCGGGGCCGCGATCCCCGGCTCGTCGCCGTTCGCGGCGGCCGACGAGACCGGCAAGGACGTGATCGCCGAGGTCGCGAGGGCGCACGACGCCACCCCCGCCCAGGTCCGCCTGGCCTGGACGCTCCACCAGGGGCCCAACGTCCTCGCCATCCCCGGCACCGGCAACCCGGCGCACCTCGCGGAGAACGTGGCCGCGGCCGGGTTGCGGCTGACCGAGGAGGACCTGGCCCGCCTGGACGCGATCGCGTGAACCCCGGCCGCCCCGGCGACGTCCTCAGCGACCGCGCAGGTGCAGGCGGATCGCGGAGATCAGGAAGAAGACGCCGCCCACGGCCGCGTAACCGGCGACGTTGGTGAGCGACGCGGCCGTTCCGGCGGCCTGCACGACGAACGTCGTGCCGGCGACCGCGGAGAGCCCACCGCTGAGGATCATCGGCCACTGGCCGCCGAGCCGGTAGCGCAGGACCGCGACGATCAGCTGCACGATGCCCGCCGCGATCGCCCAGGCGCCCCACACCCGCAGGACGCTCGGGATGCCGGAGGTGACGGCGACGGCCAAGCCGACGGCGGTGAGCAGGCTCAGCGCCATGTTGGCGTACAGCGGCACCCGAGGTCGCGCGGCTCCGGAGGAGCGGAGGTCGACCACGGCGGCGGCGACGTCGAACAGCGGGTAGATCACCAGCAGCGCGATGGCGAACGGGGTGAGCGTCGAGGCGGTGAGGGCGAGCAGGCCCGCCCAGACGATCGCGAAGCCGAATCGGACGAAGTACAGGGCGCGCAGCGCCTTGGCGCCGTCGACCTCGGCCACCGGGGTGCGGGCTTCGGTGGAGCTGGACATCGGATTCCCTCTTTCGACGGTCGAGACGGTGACGGCCCGAGGTAGATAGAACGATCGGTACACCTGAGAGCGTGCGGCACGCGCGCTCGACTGTCAAGACCGACCGTTCTATCTGCTAGCCTCGGGACCGGACCTCGAAGGGGGGAAACGGATGTCGGAAGCTCGGACGCGACTGCTCACCACGGCCAGCGCGCTGTTCTACGCCGAAGGGCTCCACTCGGTGGGCATCGATCGCATCATCGCCGCCGCGGGGGTCACGCGAGCCACCCTGTACCGGCACTTCCCGGGCAAGGACGACCTCGTCGTCGCCTACCTGACGCTGGCCGACGAGGCGATCCGCGCACGCATGGACGCCGCGCGGGCCCAGGACACTTCCCCCGACGACGTCGTCCGCACCGTCGCCCGGTCCATCGCCGAGGACATCCAGCGGCCCGACTTCCGGGGCTGCGCGTTCCTCAACGCCGCCGCCGAGTACCCCGACCCGGCCCACCCCGTCCACCAGGCGGTCCTCAGGCACCGGAAGTGGTTCCTGACCGCGGTCACCGAACTCCTGGCCGCCACCGGGAAACCCGACCCGGACGCCGCCGGCCGCCACTTCGCCATGCTGCGGGACGGCGCCATGGCCGCGGGCTGCCTGACCGACCCGAAACCGATCGGCGAGACGTTCCTCCTCGGGGTCGAGAGCCTCCTCGAACGCCGCGGCCGGTAACCGGACGGGCGTGCTCCGACCGGTTCACCGCCGGCGCCTGACGGCACGTCGGGATGCGTCTCAGCCCTGGTGGGAGACGTGCCGGTCGCCCCAGTGGCCGCTGAAGTCCACCGGCCTGCCGGCCATGTCCCACCGGAGGAGGTTGTCCTCGCCGGTGCTCAGCAGCAGCTCGTGGATGGCGCTCGTCATCGGCCCGGGGTGCTCCTCGTGCCACTGGTCGCGGTCGTGGTAGGCGACCCGCCACTCGTCCGGGTCCGCCGAGTCGGTGATCCACCAGAACGTTCCCCCGGCGCCGTCGATCCCCCACGGGTAGAGGCCACCGGGCGCCGGGAACAGCCGGTACGGGACGCCTCGCAGGTAGTCGAGGTCCTCGTCGCCGAAGATCTCCAGCAGCTCGTCGTTGTGCGCCTTGGCCCCTCCGCACTCCTCCGCGCTCTGACCGGGGTTGAAGAACTGGATGGCGCCGCGAAAACCACCGGAGGGGAACCGCGTGAGCAACTCCTTGTAGTCGCCGGGGAGCGGTGTTCCCAGCTCGCGTTCGACGGTGGCCCAGTCCAGCCCCGGCCGGAAACCACCGGCCCGCCACCCGACGAGCTCGCAGATCTCGTCGACGTACGATCGCTTCGGTGCGCCTGCCACGTGTTCCCCCAGTCGCCGCCCGGCCGAACCGAGCTCCGGCACGAGGTTACCGACGGGGGCGTCGCACCAGGCCGGTGCCCACGCCGCGATTCCCGGACCGACCCTGAGGAAAGCTCCGGCGCGGTGTCGCGGAAAAGGGAGGAGGGTGGAGGCATGAGCCACGTGCACGAGATCGCCGACATCCGGGTCGACCTGGCCCCCGGGCTGCCCGGCGAGGCCGCCGAGTACGCCCGCGCCAAGGTCTCCGCCATCGCCAAGTACTCCCCCGCCGACATCTCCTACGCCAAGGTGCGGCTGAGCACGGACGGGCCGCGCCTGCTGGTGGCGCACGCGTCGCTGGACGTCAACGGGACGCCGGTGAACGCCGCCGCGACCGCGGAGACCTACCAGGAGGCGGTGGACCTGCTGCACGACAAGTTGCAGCACCAGCTCCGCGACCTGGGTCGCTGACCCCGGTCGGAGACGCCGCGACGCGACGGTCAGGCCGTCGCGCCGCGGTGGCGCTGGTAGTGGCGGGCGGAACGAGCGCGGTTGCCGCAGCCCGCCGAGCACCACTCCCGGCGGGGGTGGTTCTTGAGGAAGTACAGGACGCAGCCGGGGCCGAGGCAGGCGCGCAGCTGGTGGCGCGTGTCCTGGCCGAAGAGCGCGATGGCGTCCTCGGCGATGGCGGAGACGGCGGCGGAAGCGGCCGGCCCGCCCGTGCGGGTGTGCCGTGACGGGGCCTCGCCGGGGGTCCAGGACAGCGCCGACCAGTGTGGCGTGTCGCCGGCGGCCCGGTTGAGCACGGTCACGGCCGCGTCCAGGCCGCGGAGGTCGGAGGCGGCGGCCGGGCGCGGGTCCCCGGTGGCCTCGGTCGCCAGCCGGCGCAGCGCGTCGCGCAGGCCGATCAGCCGGTGGCCGAGGCGGTCGAGGTCGGCCGCGGCGAGCGCGTCGAGGTCGCCGGGGGTCAGCAAGTCCGTCCTGGCGCAGACGGCGCGCAGCCAGGCCCTGGTGCCGCCGGAGTCGCGCAGCGCGTCGTGCACGCCGTCGCGGTCGGCCCAGACGGTGTTCATCAACTCCACCGGGAGCGGCTCGCCCAGCAGCGGCGCGTCGGTGTCCATGCGGTCGAGGCTACCCCACTTCTAACGGTTGCAGAGGTCTCTGTCCGTTGACACGGGCACCGGCGCATGCCATGGTCATTCTAACGGTTACTGGCACCTGCAAACGTCAGAACCGGTGATCGAAGGGGTGCTTCCCGCATGACCGATCCGACCCGTGCCGACACCGCGGGCTTCCACGAGGGCGAACTGGCCGTGCAGCGCCGCGCGGGCGTCTCCCTGGACGCCGCCCGGCTCGCGGGCATGGTGGCGCCCGCCGGGCTCGGCGACGGGGCGACGCGGTTCCTGGCGGACCGCACCTTCGCCGCGATCACCGCGCGCGACACCGAAGGCTCGCTGTGGCTCTCACCGCTGACCGGGCCGCCGGGCTTCCTCCACGTCGACACCCCGACCGCCCTCGCGGTGCGGACGTCGCCGGCCGAGGGCGACCCGCTCCGCGGCCTGCCGGCGGACCAGCCGGCCGGGCTGATCGTGGTCGAGTTCGCCACCCGCAGGCGGTTGCGCGTCAACGGCACGCTGTCCGACGCCGGGGACGACGGGCTGCGCGTCGACGTGGAGCAGGCGTACGGCAACTGCCCCCGGTACATCCAGGCCCGACGCCTCCACCGCACCGACGGCACGTCCCCGGGCGCGGCGCCGGTCCGCCGCGGCACGGACCTCGCGCCGGAGGACGTCGACCTGGTCCGCCGGTCCGACACCTTCCTGCTCGGCACCACCCACCCCACCCGCGGCAACGACGCCTCGCACCGCGGTGGGGCGCCCGGCTTCGTCCGCGTCGAGGACGGGGCGCTGTGGTGGCCGGACTACTCGGGCAACAACATGTTCAACACCCTCGGCAACCTGGCGTCCGACCCCGACGCCGCGCTGCTGTTCTGCGACTTCGCCACCGGCCGCACCCTGCACCTGTCCGGCCGGGCCGAGGTGGAGTGGACCCGCCCGGGCGTTCCCGGCGACGACGACCGCACCGGCCGCCGCGTCCACTTCACCCCGCGGCACGTGGTCGCCGGCCGACTGCTGGCGCTGCGGGCCGACTCCCCGGCCCCCGCCCCCGACAACCCGCCGCTCACCGCACCGTGGAGGACCGCCCAGCCATGACCGAAGCACGTCCGCCGTTCCCGCCGTTCGACGTCGACGCCGCCCTGGCCAAGGTCCAAGCCGCCGAGGACGCCTGGAACACCCGCGACCCGCACCGCGTCGCCCTCGCGTACACCGAGGACTCGGTGTGGCGCAACCGGGACGTCTTCGTCACCGGCCGCGCGGAGATCGTCGACTTCCTCACCGCCAAGTGGGCTCGCGAACTCGACTACGTCCTGCGCAAGAGCCTGTGGGGCTTCCGCGAGAACCGCATCGCCGTCCGCTTCCAGTACGAGTGGCACGACGCGGAGGGCCGGTGGTTCCGCTCCTACGGCAACGAGCTGTGGGAGTTCGCCGACAACGGCCTGATGCGCCGCCGCGAGGCGAGCATCAACGACCTGCGCATCGACGAGGCCGACCGCCGCTACTTCGGCCCGCGCCCGCAGGACGAGCGGGGCCCCGGCCACGACATCCCGCTCGCCTGACCCCCGGTCCGCACCCCGCGCGGGCCGGGCCGCTCCCGTCAGCGGGACGATGCGCCGACCCCGCTCCGTCCGCAGAGGACACGGTGGGCGGAGCGGAGTCGGGGCGAGGGATCAGATCACGCGTTCGTTCCCCCCGTCGACCGGCACCTGCGCGCCGGTGGTGTGGGCGAACGTGTCCGAGCACAGCTCCGCGATCACCCGGCCCACCGCCGCGCTGGTGATCTCGGCGCCGAGCAGGTTGCGCCGCTTGTAGGCCTCGACGCTCAGGCCGTAGTGCCCGGCGCGCCGGGCGAGCACGTCGGCGGTCCACAGACCGGTGTCGAAGACCGCGTCCGGGTGGACCGCGTTGACCCTGATGCCGTCGGCCGCCCACTCCAGCGCGGCGACCCTGGCCAGTTGGGTGACCGCCGCCTTCGAGGCCGAGTAGGCCGCCGCGCCCGGTCCGGGGGCGGGCACGTTCTTGGAGGCCACGACCACCACCCGCCCGCCGCGCGGCGCGAGCTTGAGCAGCGGGTGCGCTTGGGCGAACAGTGCGGCGATCGCGTCCACGTTGACCGACATCGTCCGCCGCCACGTGGTCGGGTCCAGCTCGGCGATCGGGGTGTCGCCCGGGAACACCCCGGCGGACGCGACCAGCACGTCGAGCCCGCCGAACCGCTCCACGCCCCGGTCGATCGCGGCCTCGACCGCCGCCGGGTCGGTGACGTCGACCTGGAGGCCGAGGTAGTCCGCGCGGCTCTCGGTCGGCGTGAGGTCGAGGCCGATCACGCTCGCGCCCTTGGCCCGCAACGCGTCCGCGCACGCCCGGCCGATGCCGGACGCCGCGCCGGTGACCAGCGCGACCTCGCCGGTGAACTCGGCCGGCGCGCCGGAGAGCCGCAGCTTGGCCTGCTCCAGCTCCCAGTACTCCATGTCGAACAGGTCGGCCGGCGGCAACGCCCGGTACCCGCCCAGCTCCTCCGCCCGCTCGATGACCTCGATCGTGTGGGCGTAGATGTCGCGGGCGATGTCGGCGTCCTTGGCCCGCCTGCCGACCGAGAGCAGGCCGAGCCCGGGGTCGAGCACGACGCGCGGCGCGGGGTCGAGCATGGTCAGGCCAGGGCCCGCGTGCTCGTCGAAGTACCGGCGGTAGTCGGCCGCGTAGCCGTCGACGTCGTCGCCGACCAGCGGGACGCGCTTGGTGCGGATCACGTGGTCGGGCGTCGCCGGGCCCCGCGTGGCCACGTCGGCGAGGTCCGGCCGGGTGACGAAGGCCATCGTGGCGTCGTCGGCGTGCCGGCTCACGATCACCGGCGCGCCGGCCACGTCCGAGATCCGCCGGCGGAGACCGGCGAGCCGGTGGCGGTCGACCGGGGGCGCGGGCACGGACCTCCGCGCGGGCCGGTGCCGGGACAGGAACGCCTCGGCGTCGCCGACCAGCTCGACGTGCCGGTCGTAGGCCTGCCTGGTGTCCTCCCCGAACGTGAACAGGCCGTGGTTGAGCAGCACCACGCCGATGGTGCGCTCACCGACGTGCCGGGGGAAGAGCTCCGCGCACGTGCGGGCGAGGGCGAACCCCGGCATCACGTACGGGATCACCACGACCCGGTCGCCGAAGACCTCCTCCACCAGCGGTTTGTCCAGGTTGGTCAACGTGATCACGGCGTCGGCGTGGCTGTGCAGCACGGCCGGGTGCGGCAGCACGGCGTGCAGCAGCGTCTCCACGCTCGGGTCGGGCGCGCTCGCGTCCAGCAACGCGCACCGCAGCTCGTTCATCATCGCGGAGTCCGGCAGGCTGGGCACGGTCAGCAGCTCGCGCAGGCGGTCCAGCCGCAGCGGCGCGAACCCGGCCCGCTCGATGGTCGCGAGGTCCCAGCCGCTCCCCTTGACGTGCAGCACGTCCACCGCACGGCCGGTGATGTCCACGGTGGACGTCTTGACCGAGGTGTTGCCGCCGCCGTGCAGCACGAGGTCCGGCTCGCGGCCGAGCAGCCGCGACCCGTACACGCAGGCGTCCAGCTCGTCGGAGTGCGTTTCCGTTTCAGCCCAGCGGTTTTCCACAGATCGTCCGTTCGTCGGTGACGATGGCCGTGACCAGGTCGGCCGGGGTGACGTCGAAGGCGAAGTTCAGCGCGGCGGTGGCGCGGTCCCCGACGACCTCCGCCGGGTCGCGCACCTCGATCTCCACGTGCGCGCCGTCGGGGGTGGCCAGGTCGATGGTCGACTCGGGCGCGGCGACGACGAACGGGATGCCCGCCCGCGCCGCGGCCAGCGCCAGCGGGTAGGTGCCGATCTTGTTGACCACGTCGCCGTTGGCCGCGATGCGGTCCGCGCCCACCACGACCGCGTCGGCCAGGCCCTTGGCGATCACGGTCGGTCCCGCCGAGTCGACCACGACGGTGTGCGCGACGCCCATCGCGGCGAGTTCCCACGCCGTCAACCGGCTGCCTTGGAGCAGCGGCCGCGTCTCGTCCACGTAGACGTGGCCCAGCGCGCCGTCCTCCTGCAACGCCCGCACCACGCCGAGGGCGGTGCCCCACTCGACGCAGGCCAGGGCGCCCGCGTTGCAGTGGGTCTGCACGTTGACCGGTCCGCCGAGCCGGTCGACCAGCCACCGCGCGCCGCGGAGCCCCAGCGCGCGGTTGCGGCGGACGTCGTCTTCGAGGACGTGGACGGCCTCGGCGACCACCGCGTCGAGGCCGTCGTCGAGCCGGGCCAGCACCCGGTCCACGCCCCAGGCGAGGTTCACCGCCGTCGGCCGGGCGGCCCGCAGCCGCGCCGCCTCCGCGCGCACGTCCCCGCCACCGCCGGCGGCCAGCGCCACCCCCAGCGCGCCGGCGACGCCCAGCGCGGGCGCACCCCGGATCGCCAGTCTCCTGATCGCGTCGACGAGCTGGTCCACCGTGTCGATCCGCAGCGTCGTCACGACGTCCGGCAACAGGGTCTGCTCGATCGCGATGATCCGGCCGTCCACCCAGTCGATCGTCCGCATGGCTGAAGTCTCCAGGTTGGGCGCCGGTCGGAAAAGGATGATCACTCCGTCGGCACAGCGGTGGCGCATCGCGGGTCACACGACCGCGACGATGGTGCCGACGCCCAGCGCGCACAACGCGGCGGAGCTCAGGCCCGCCATCGTGCGCGACACCCTGGGCCGGCGCAACCACAGGACCGCCCTGGCCGCGCCGACCGCCGGCGCCGCCAGCGCCACCACCGCGTCGATCAGGCCGAGCAGCATGATCGTGCCCACGTTGATGGCCTCGGCGGGCAGGAAATGCGGCACCACGGCCAGGAAGAACAAGCCGACCTTCGGGTTGAGCAGGCAGGAGAGCACACCCGACCGGAACGACGGCCCCCACCGCCACCGCACCGGGCCGCCATCGCCCGGGTCGGCCACCTGGTCGCGTTGCAGGAACCCCACCACCCCCAGGTACAGCAGGTACAGGCCGCCGACGACCTTCACCACCAGGAACGCGGTGGGCGAGGAGCCGAGCAGGTCCGCCAACCCCAGCGCCACGGCCGCCGCCCAGAACAGCGAGCCGATCCCCGACCCCGCGGACGCGGCCACGCCGAACCGCGCGCCGCCCAGGCCGTACCGCAGCACCAGGAAGGTGTCCGGTCCGGGGGTGATGGCCGGCAGCAGGCACAGGCCCGGTGAACCCGAGCACCGCCGCGGCGGTCACGCCTGCTCACCCGCCGATCGTGACGCCGAGACCCTTGCCGTGCTCGCGCACCTCGGCGCGGGCCGCGGCGAGGTCGTCGAGGGTCAGGTCGGGCATCACCGACTCGACGTAGTCGGCCATCGCCGCTTCGCGGTCGATCAGGTCGGTGTCGCGCCACCGCCGCGCGACCTCGTCGGGCAGGAGGTCGCGGCCTGCTGGCAGGAAGGGCTGGGCGAGCCGCCCGGCGAGGGCGGCTTCTTCGACGCGGGCGGCGGTTCGTACGACGTGATCCGGCTGCTGTCCCTGCTGCGCGCCAGGTTCGGGTACGCCGTGTCGTTCGGCGACTTCATGGTCGACCCGACCGTTGCCGGACTCGCCGCACGGTGCCGGCACGCACGTCAACCGGACCAGATCATCTGGACCTACCAACCACGTGCGGCGGCGACGCCACGCCTGCGGCTGGTCCTCTTCCCGCCGGTCGGTGGCGGGGTGTCCTGCTACTCCCCCGTGGTCCGCGACCTGCCGGTGGACGTCGAGGCGCACGTCGTCGGCTTCGACGGACCGCAACCGGACGACGCGCTGACGTTGCCCGACCTCGCCCGCCGCTGCGTGGAGCGGCTGCCCGCCGACGTCCGGTCCGGTGACGTGCCGCTCGTGCTGGGCGGCTGGTCGTTCGGCGGCGCGCTGGCGTTCGAGGTGGCACGTGTGTGCGGTGCGTCGGTGGCACGCGTGGTGGTGGTCGACACGCCGGTGTCGGCGGGCTCGCGCGGCGTCGACGAGCCGTCGCTCGCCGGGTTCGCCGCGGACGTCCGGGAGACCAGCGGGGTGAACTCGGCGACGCTGATCCAGGCCCTGTCCGCGTTGGAGGAGGTCTTCGACGTCGACCTCGACACCGAGCGGCTGTTCTCGGCGCGCGTGACCGTGACCCGCCTGGAGGCGGAGATCACGCGCGCCTTGGCGTCGCCGTGAACCGGCCGTCGTCAGGTCGTGTAGTCGGCGTTGATCCGGACGTAGCCCTCGGTGAGGTCGCAGCCGTAGACGGTGAACGCGCCGTCCGCGATACCCAGGTCGATGTTGATGACGACCTCGTCGGCGCCGAGGTACTTGGCCGCGCGCTCCAGCAGCGCGTCGCTCGGCTCCTCGGGGTGCATGGGCAGGTCGTCGAACAGGATGCGGACGTTCTCGGGGACGATGTCGGTCTCGTCCTCGAGCTTGCCGATCGCCATGGCGATGCGGCCCCAGTTCGGGTCGCAGCCGTGCACGGCGGTCTTGACCAGCGGGGAGTTGACGACGCTCTTGCCGACCAGCTTGGCCTGCGCGTCGTCGCGGGCGCCGGTGACGCGCACCTCGATCAGCTTGCTCGCGCCCTCGCCGTCGGAGGCGATCTCCCGCACGAGGTGCAGCGCGCAGTCGTAGAGGGCCTGCTCGAACTCGTTCCGGTCGACGGGGCCGGCCAGGCCGTTGGCGAAGATCGCCGCGGTGTCGCTGGTCGAGGTGTCGGTGTCGATGCTCAGCGCGTTGAACGTGCGGTCGACGACGCGGCGGAACGCGGCGTCCAGCTCGTCGCCGTCGACGTCGGCGTCGGTGAAGAAGAACGCCAGCATGGTGGCCATGTTCGGCTCGATCATGCCGACGCCCTTGGCGATGCCGACGAGCACGGCGTCGCCGACGCGGACGTGGCAGGACTTCGGGCGGGTGTCGGTGGTCATGATCGCCGTCGCGGCCCGCTCGTAGTCGGCTTCCGGGAACGGCCACGCGAGCGCGTCGAGGTTGGCCCGGATGCTCTCCATCGGGTACGGCCGGCCGATCACGCCGGTCGAGCCGATGACGACCTCTTCCGGCGCCACACCGGCGATCTCGGCCACGCGCCGGCGCACCTCGACGGCGTGCGCGACGCCCGCCCGCCCGGTGGCGACGTTGGCGTTGCGCGACAGCACCACCATGCCGCGGCAGTGACCCGTCGCCGCGGACTCGCGGCTCAGGACCACGCTGGGGCCGGCGAACCGCGACTTGGTGAACACCGCGGCCGACCGCGCCGGCACCTCCGAGACCACGGCGGCGAAGTCGTCGCCGACGTCCTTCAGCCCCATGTTCTTCGTGATCCCGCGAAAGCCCCGCGGCACCGCCGTCTCCGTCATGGACACCTCAGATCTGCTCGTGTGCGGCCACCCCGCCCAATGGATGGACATACCTTACACTGCATAGTCAACATGCGCTCTGGTGACAGAGCACCGAGACGGCCGACGCAGCGTTGCATAACTATCCATCGCGCGCACGTCCTTCGATCGGGTGAGCCAGCCGCGACTCCCATGATCCGGGAGGGTTTCCGGCCGCGCATTGCCCCCGCGACGGGCCCTGGGCGACCCTGGCGTCCGCGCGCGGACGTCGGGGGACGCGCGGCGGGGCACTGGGCGGCGTCGGCGCTTCGGCCTGCGCGACAAGGGGTTCACCGCGGATCGCGGCAGGTCCGCCGTCCGCGTCCCGGTGCTTTTCCAGGCGAGCCAACCCGGACGACCGCACGGCGCCGCGCCGGACGGCGAGTTGCCCGCGGAACCCGGGCAGCGGACCGTGATCCGCGTCGCCGAGGGCTCCGTGCCGGCGTCCACGTCGGTGTTCAACGAGGAGGCGGTCTACGCCCCGGAGGGCCCGGGCGGGTTCGCCTACTTCACCGACCTGCTGCTGGCCGCGCTCGTGCTGCCGGCGCTGGGCCTGGACGTCCGGACCTCGCCCGTGCCGGTGGGCGCGGACCCCGAGGCGACGCTGGTCCTCGGCGTGCGACGGCTGCGCCACTCCACGCGAGCGCCGGACGCTCGCCGCCTCCGGTTGGCGCCGCACCACCGAGCAGTCGGACGACCTGCTGGAGCGGTTCCGCGAACCGCACCGCGACGACCCGCTGACGGCGGGCAAGGCTCAACTGTCCGAATTGGACGGTGTGATCGGCGCGATCGCCGACGGGCAGCCGGGCGCGGGTTACGCGACGTTGCTGTCCGGTGGCATCGACTCGGGGACGGTGACCTACCCCGTCGACCACAAGTTCGGCGAGGGCCGGGCCGACCTGCTCAAGCTCAACGCGTCGCGGGACGAGGACAAGGTCGTGACCGGCCGCGGCCCGCTGCCGCTGCACACCGACGGGCTGCTGGTCGGCGAGCAGGTCGACCTGATCGTGTTGTTCGCCAAGGACTTCTCCGACCCAGGTGCCCGCCGACTGGTACGGCATCGCCACCACCCGCGACTACGGCCGGGTCCGGTCGCTGAACCTGGCGCTGCGGTTCGCGCCGGACGTGCCGCGCGGCTGGCTGGTGCGCCTGGCGGGCGTGGACGAGGCCGCGTCGGACAAGTTCTTCGAGGAGCTGTCGGACCACCTGCACTCCCCGCGCTACCTCTACCAGCACCGCTGGCAGCCGGGCGACCTGCTGGTGATCGACAACCAGCGCACCCTGCACGGGCGCACCGCGATCAGCTCGGACGGCGTCCGCCTCCTGTTCCGCGGCCAGGTGACCCTGCCGAACGCGTCCTGACCGGCCGTCGAGGAGATCCAGAAGCCGCCGCCCTCGGCCCGGCGGTCGGCGGCCGTTCACGCCCCGGCTTCACCGGTGAGCGGTCGTCGGTGAGCGGTCGTCGGTGAACGGTTGTCCGGCCACCGTCCGGGTGACGGCGCAGGATGCCGGGCGGCAGGCGGGTGGTGTCGCACCTTCGGGTGGACGGTCGGTTCCGCCGTTCCGCGACGCCGGCGCTTCGCGCGATGCTGGCTCCCGGGCCCGGGAGGTCGACCGACACCCCGGGCCGACGAGAGCCGCAGCCGAGGACAGGACGGGCAGTCGTGGCAGTGCCGTCGGGCGAACCGGTCCACACCGCGTCGGAGCACCGCCCGGTCAGCCGTCGCGCCGTCCTCGGCGGGTTGGGCGCGGCCGGGCTCACCGCCGGCCTGCCCGGCGCCGTCGCCCGCGCGGAGGTCCGCGGCGAGCCCGTGCCGCCGGACGCGCGCCGGACCCGGGCGTACCGGATCCGCGAGCAGGCGGCCGCGCGCCAACGTGCGTTGCCCGCCGCCCAGCACCACGACAATGGTGACGAAGCGGCCCACCCCGATCTGATCGGCAACTACGGCAAAGGGCTGCCCCACGACGAGCTGGGACGTGTGGACCCGGCCGCCTACGCGAGCCTGGTGCGCGCGGTCTCCGGCCACGAACCCGGCGACCTGGACGGGATCGTCGTGGACGGGCCGGTCGGGCTGACCAACCCGCACGCCGCGTTCACCTACGGCCTGGTCGGCGCCGACTCCCACCAGCTGACCGTGCCGCCGCCACCACCGTTCGCCGGGGCGACGACGGCCGCGGAGCTGGTCGAGCTGTACTGGCAGGCGCTGTGCCGCGACGTGCCGTTCACCGCCTACGGCACCGATCCGCTCATCGCCGCCGCCTGCCGCGATCTGTCCCGCCTCACCGGCTACGAGGGCCCGACCGACCACGGGCGCGTCACACCGGCGACCGTGTTCCGCGGCCCGATGCCCGGCGCCCTGAACGGGCCGTACGTCTCGCAGTTCCTCCTGCGCGACGTCCCCTTCGGCGCCGCGACGATCAGGCAGACCTACCGCGTGCCCGCGCCGCGCGACGACCACCTCACCGACTACGACGAGTGGCTGCGGAACATCCGGGGTCACCACCCGGCCCGCGAGAGCACCTACGACGGCACCGCCCGCTACCCGCGCAACGGCCGCGACCTCGCCGAGTACTCCCGCCTGAACTTCACCCAGCAGCCCTACCTGATGGCGAACCTCCTGCTGATCGACCAGGGCCCCGACGCCTGGGACCGCAACAACCCCTACCTGCGCGCCGAGACCCGCCCCGGCGTCACCTTCGACTGGTCCCACCCCCTCGACCTGGTCGCGCGCGTCGTGCAGGCCGCGCAGCTGGCCGCGTGGTTCCAGAAGTGGTGCGTGCACCGCAGGCTCCGGCCCGAGGAGTTCGCCGGCCACGCCCACAACCACGCCCTCGGCCGGATCGAGCACCCCCTGCACCCGCAGCTGCTCGACGCCGAGGCGCCGGACCGCGTCCGCGCCGAGCACGGCACCCTGCTGCTGCCCATGGCCTACCCGCGGGGATGTCCCACCCACCCCGCCTACACCGCCGCGCACGCCACCGTCGCGGGCGCCTGCGCGACCGTGCTCAAGGCGTTCTACGACGAGTCCTTCGTCCTGCGCGACCCGGTCGTGCCCAGCGCGGACGGCACGTCGCTGCGCCGCTACCGGGGGCCCGCGCTCACGGTCGGCGGAGAACTGGACAAACTCGCCTTCAACGCCGCCTACGGCCGCAACTTCGCCGGCGTGCACTGGCGCTCCGACACCACCGCCGGGCTGCTCCTGGGCGAGGCGGTCGCCGACCACGTGCTCACCGACCTGCGCCGCACCCTCACCGAGGAGTTCGACGGCTTCACCTACACCCGCTTCGACGGCACGACCGCGATCGTCTGAACGACGGGGTGAATCCTTTCTCGGTGTCGGGGTCTCTTATGGGCGATGGTTACGACAAGAGGGACACGTGCGGCGGGGGGTGGACGTGGTCGACCGCGGTTGGGCGAGCGAGCAGCTCATCGAGGCCGCGCAGGGCGGTGACCTGGAGTCGCTCGCCGCGGTGGTGCACGGCGCCCATCCGCACGTGCTGCGCTTCGCCGGGCACCTGTGCGCGTCGCCGCAGGACGCCGAGGACGCGGCGCAGGAGGCGTTGATCGTCCTCTACCGCAAGATCGGCTCCCTGCGGGCCACGGCGGCGCTCGCGTCCTGGATGTTCCGGGTCGTCCGGCACGAGTGCCTGCGCCGCGCCCGGCGGCTGTTCGACGGCTACGACGAGGCCGACGACGTCCCGGTGGCCTCCGCCGAGGACGAAGTGCTCAGGCGGCTGGAAGCCGAACGCGTGGCGGCGGCGATCCGGGCGTTGCCCGACGTCCAGCGCCGCGTGCTGGTCATGCGCGACGTGCTGGGCCGGCCGGGGCGGGAGGTCGCCGAGGCGCTCGGGCTGAGCACCCCGGCGATGAAGTCCCACCTGCACCGGGCCAGGACCGCGCTCCGGCTCGGCCTGGGTGGCGGGGCCGTCCCGCCCTCGTCCTCCGCCCGGATCTGACCTCCCCACCACCCCGCTCCGAAAAGGAACCCCACCGTGCTCGAAGCCGGATCACCCGCACCGCACCTGGCCCTGGAAGACACCGCGGGGCAGGCCGTCAGCCTGTCCGACTACCGGGGACGGCACGCGGTGCTGCTCTTCTTCGTGCGATCGACGTCGTGCCCGGTCTGCAACCTGCACGTCCGCGACCTCGTCGACCGCGCCGACGAGCTGGCCGCCGACGACGTCCGCGTCCTCATCGCGGTGCCGGAGGACCGCGAGGCGGCGGCCGCGTGGAAGGCGAAGCGCCGGATCCCGTTCCCCGTCCTCACCGGCCGCCGCGAGAGCCCGCACGAGGTCGTCGGCCTGGGCCGGAAGGTCTTCGGGTCGCTGCAGCAGTCCGGCAGCGTCCTCGTCGACCGCCAGGGCGTCGTCCGCCACGCCCACGGCGCCACGCTGCCCACGAACAGCTACGACAAGAAGGGGATCGCGGCGGCCGTCGCGTCGCTGCGCGCCCCGGCCTGAGCGGTCAGCTGCTCTCCAGGGCGGGGACCGGCTCCTCGACGCGGCCGGTCCCGCGCAGCGCGATCATGCCGACCACCGCGAACACCACGACGACCGACGCGCCGACGACGGCGACGGTGTGCAGCCCGGACGTGAAGGCGTCCCGCGCGGTGGCGAGCACGGCGTCGGCCGCCGGCTCGGGCAGGGCGCCCGCCGCCCGCAGCGCGCCGGCCATGCTGTCGGTCGCCAGGGCGGCGGCCTCGGCGGGCACCTGCTCGGGCACGGCGACCTGGTCGCGGTAGACGGCCGTGCCGACGCTGCCGAACACCGCGATCCCCATGGCGATGCCGAACTCGCCGCTGGTCTCCGACATCGCCGACGCGGCCCCGGCCTTCCGGGGTGGCACCGAGCCGACCACCATCTCGGTGCACAGCACGCCCTGCGGCCCCATCCCGAAGCTCGCGATCGACATGCCCGCCACCACGAACGCCACCCCGCCCGCGCCGGTGGCCTGCGTGAACAGCACGATCCCGCCCGCCGCGACCAGCATCCCGAAACCGAGCACGAACTCCGGCCGGAACCGCCGCGCCAGCCGCGGCGCGATCAGCGACCCGACCACCACCGCGCCCGCCTGCGGCACCAGCCAGAGCCCGGCCTGCACCGCGGTCAGCCCGGCGACCATCTGCAGGTACTGGCTGACCAGCAGGAAGACCCCGCCCATGGTGAGCGCGCCGACCAGCATGATGCTCACCGCCGCGGCGAACGCCCGCACCCGGAAGAGCCTCAGGTCCAGCACCGGGTCGGCCAGGCCGCGCTGCCGGCGGACGAACACCGCGCCGACCGCCACGCCGACGGCGAGCACGACCGCGTTGACCGGCGACACGCCGGCCTTGGCCGTCTCCTTGAGGGCGTAGACGACCGGCAGGATCGCGCCGAGCGACAGCACCACGCTCGGCAGGTCGAGCCGCCCGGCGGCGGTGTCGCGGTACTCCGGCAGCAGCTTCGGCGCGGCGGCCAGCAGCAGGACCATCACCGGCACGGCCATCAGGAACACCGAGCCCCACCAGAAGTGCTCCAGCAGCACGCCGCCGACGACCGGCCCGATCACCATGCCGCCCATGAAGCAGCTCATCCACACCGCGATCGCGGTGCCCCGCTGACCCGGGTCCTGGAACATGTTGCTGATCAGCGCCAACGTGGACGGCATCAGCGTCGCGCCGGCGATCCCGAGCACGGCCCGCGCGCCGATCAGCAGCTCCGGGCTGGTGGTGAACGCCGCCACGATCGAGGCCACGCCGAACGCGGCGCCGCCCGCCATCAGCAGCTTCCGCCGACCGATCCGGTCACCCAGGGTGCCCATCGTGACCAGGAAACCGGCGATCATGAAGCCGTAGACGTCGATGATCCACAGCAGCTGGGTGCTGCTCGGGCGCAGGTCGGCGGCCAGGTGCGGGACCGCCAGGTGCAGCACGCTCATGTCCACCGACAGCAGCAGCGTCGGCAGCGCCAGCACCGCCAGCCCCGACCACTCGCGTCGTCCTGCCCTCATCGTCGTCTCCCCGGCTGTCGATCGTGTCCTGTCACCCTTGAGTCGAACGGCGGCGGCCCGGATCGACATCGCGGCGGAAAGTCGTCGGAGAAAACTCCGCGGACCGGCGGCGGGCTCACCCCGCGAGGAAGCGCAGCAGTTCGTCGGTGACGAACCGCGGGTTCTCCTCGACCAGCCAGTGCCCGGCGTTCGGCACGTCGACCGCCCGCACGATGTCGGTCACGCGCGGGGCCACCGTGGCCCTGATCGCGTCGAGCTGCCCCTGAGCGGTCATGAGCAGGGTCGGCGCCCGCACCGGCGCGGCGGCCACCGCGTCGCGGACGTCCTGGTCGAGGGCGCGGTAGAGGTCGAAGCCACCGGAGAGGGCCTGCGGCCGGCTGTAGGTCCGCGCGTACTCGGCGACCTCGGCGTCGGTGAACGGCGACCGGTCCGACGTGCCGCCGAACGCCGTTCCGCCGAAGGCGACCTGGGGGTAGAACAGCGCCAGGTACTCGCGGACGTCGTCGCCGACCACGGCCTCGGGCACCCGCGGCTGGGCGTGCAGGGCGATGTGCCAGCTCAGCGAGCGGTACGCGGCCGCGTCGATCGCGGGGCCGGGCAGCGGCAGGTCGAGGTAGCCGAGCCGCGCGGTGTCGGCGGGGAACTGCGCGGCGTACTGGAACGCCACCGCCGCGCCGAGGTCGTGCCCGACGACGCTCGCGTCCCGCACCCCGAGCCGGTCGGCGACCAGGGCGTGCGCGTACCGCGCGAGGGTGGCCTTGTCGTAGCCGGTCGGTGCGCCGGTGCTGTCGCCGAGGCCGGGCAGGTCGATCGCGTAGACGGTGTGGTGCTCGGCGAGCGCGGGCATGATCGGCCACCAGCCGAACCAGGTCTGCGGCCAGCCGTGCAGCAGCACCACGGGCGTGCCGCGGCCGCCGGTCACGTAGTGCATCCGTACGCCGTCGACGTCGGCGAACTCGTGCCGGAAGGTGTCGGTGAACCGCGCGTCGGCGTGGGTGGCCCGCGCGTGCGCGGGAACCTCGGGGGCGGGCGGTGCGGAACAGGCGGTGGCGGCGGCGACCAGGAGGGCCAGCGCGACGGTCACCGGTTTGGGCAGGCGGCGGGATGGTCGTGGTGCGGGGTTCATGTGTTCCTGTCCTCGGACGATGGCGTTCACCGGCCCGGTCCCCCGCGCTGTCGCGGACGAGCGGCGCGTGATCGTGCCGGTGGTGCGGCCAGTGTCGTCAGCGAGATCCCGGACGGGCACGAAATCTTGCCGTTCCGGCAAGTCGGGGAGAAGGTTTTCCTTTGACAGTCCTGAGAGGGTGGATTTTCGTGGGACAACACGACAACGACGTGAATGCGATCCGCGATCTGGCCGGGCTGGCCACCCCGATGGCGCTGCGGGTCGCGGTGACCCTCGGGTTGCCGGACCGGTTGCTCGGCGACGGTTCCCCGGCCGGCGGACTCGCGGTCGAGCTCGACGTCGACCCGGTCGCCCTCGAACTCCTGCTCGCCCACCTCGCGACCCTCGGGGTGGTCGAACGCACCCCCACCGGCTACCGGACGACGGCGTACGGCGCGAACCTGCGCGCCGACGCCGGCAACGGCCTCGCCGACCTCCTGAACCTGGACAGCGCGGGAGGGCGGGCCGAACTGGCGTTCGTCGAGCTCGCGCACAGCGTCCGCACCGGCCGGGCGGCCTACCCGCGCCGGTACGGGCAGGACTTCTACCGCGACCTGGACGAGCACCCGCACCTGCGCGCGACGTTCGACCGCCAGATGACGCACCGGTTCCGCGCCCAGATCCCCCGCATCGTCGCCGGTGTCGACTGGTCCCGGTTCGCCACCGTGGTGGACGTCGGCGGCGGCGAGGGCGGCCTGCTCGCCGCGATCCTCCTCGCCCACGCCGGGATGCGCGGCCACCTGGTCGACCTCGCGCCGACCGCCGCGCGGGCCCGCCGCACGTTCGACGCCCACGGTCTCGACGCGCGGGCCGAGGTGACGGCCGGCAGCTTCTTCGACCCGCTCCCGGCAGGCGCGGACGCCTACGTGCTCTTCGACGTCCTGCACAACTGGGACGACGAGCACGCCGACCGGATCCTGGGCCGGTGCGTCGAGGCCGCCCGCCCCGGCGGACGCGTGCTGGTCGTCGAAGGGGTCGGCGGGCTGCGGGCGAGCAGCGCGAGCGACCTGGACATGCTGGTGATCTTCGGCGGGCGCGAGCGGCGGCTCGACGAGTTCCGCGCGCTCGGCTCGGCGCACGGCCTGGTCCTCGACACCGTGACCGACCTGACCGATCACCGGTGCCTGCTCGAATTCCGGCTCGAAGCCCCGTCAGTGTGAACTCACGCCGTGCTGTTAACAGTTCGTGATCGTCCCGGTACCGTCCGAACAGGGGGTGGGCGGCAAGGGGGCGACATGGGTGTTCCTCGGCGTGATCGATTCGGGCCACGGGTCGTGCACAACGGATTCGGCGGGCAGGCGGACACCGTCGTCCAAGCCGGTGTGATCAACGGCGACCTGATCACCCACCGGGCGCGGCCCGTCCTGGACGACGCCGCAGACCTCCTGGCGGCCGTGGTGCGCCGGCAGTGGGAAGCCGAAGCAGCGGTCCGCTCGCTGCGCCGACCGGAGCCGTTGCGCCTGCGCTGGGCGCCCACCCGCAGGCAGGTCGCCTACCCGGACGCGCCGGCGACCGCCGGCGGCGACCTGGACGACCTGGCCCGGCTGTTCACCGCGCTCCCCGACCGGCAGCTGGTGGTCCTCGGCGCGCCGGGCGCGGGCAAGTCCGCGACCACGCTGCTGCTCGCCCTGGACCTGCTCGAACGCCGCGCGCCCGGCGAGCCCGTGCCGGTGCTGCTGTCCCCCTCCTCGTGGAACCCGCACAACGAGCACCTCGAGGACTGGATCATCCGGCGGCTGGAGACCGACTACCCGGCGTTGCGCGACCGCGGCGCCTACGGGCGTCACGCGGCCCGCCGCCTGGTGGTCGAGCAGCGCCTGCTGCCCCTGCTCGACGGGCTGGACGAGCTGCCGCCGGACCTGCTCGCGCCGGCGCTGGAGGGCGTGCGCCACGCGTTCGGCCCCGGCCGGCCGCTGGTCCTGACCTGCCGCGGTGACGAGTACGAGGCCGCGGTGCGCACCGGCGGCGTGGGGCTGCCCGCCGCGACGGTGGTCGAGCTCGAACCGGTCGCCACCGACGACGCGATCGAGTTCCTCTCGGCCTCGTTGCCGCAGGTCGTCCGCCGCTGGACCCCGGTGCTCGACCACCTGCGCGCGAACCGGGACCCGGTGCTCGCGCGGTCGCTGTCCACGCCGTTGACGATCAACCTCGCGCGCGCCGTCTACGGCCGCCCCGACCGCGACCCCGCGGAACTGGTCGACCGGCGGCGGTTCGCCGACCACACCGCCCTGGAACGGCACCTGCTCGACTCGCTGGTGACCGCCCTCTACGGCGACCCGCCGACACCGCCGCCGAAGCTCGCGCCCCTGCCGTCGCCCACCGCGCACTACCCCGCCGACCGGGCACGCCGCTGGCTCGGCTTCCTGGCCCGCCACGCCGCCGCGAACGCGGCCGGCGACATCGCCTGGTGGCGCCTGCCCCGGCCGCGCCTCGTGCTGGCGGCCGTCGTCACCGGCGCGCTGTTCTGGGCGACGACCGGCGAGACCTCCCCCGTCGCGGTCGGCTTCGCGCTGGGCGTCTCGTTCACCTGGCTGATCGGCACGGTGCGGCGGCGGGCGCCGTGGCGTCACCTGCTCCTCGCACCCGTGGTGCTCGGCGCGGCGGTCTTCTTCATCAACTACAAGCACCCCAGCTCCCCCGGCACGACCGCGACGGCCGGGGTGGGGCTCGCGCTCCTGGTCGCCGTCGCCCTGTCGGTGGACCGCCCACCGCACCGGACGGGCCTGCGCCTGCACGGGCGTGGCAAGGCCGTCGCGTCCAGGATGGCGCTCGGCCTGGTGGTCACGACCGCCGCCATGCTCCCTGCGGCGGCCGTGTACGGGGTCCGCGACGTCCGCGACCTGTGGACGGGGCCCCTCGCGCTCGGCGTGATGACGGCCGTGGCCCTGGGCCTCGGCGCCTGGCTGACCGCCCCGCCGGACCGGTTCAGCGTGCCCCGACCGGGCAGGTCCCTGCGGGGTGACGTCGCGTCGACCGCCGTGTGGCTGCTCGCCTGGGCCGTGGCGTTCCAGCTGCCCCTGGTGTTCGCCGTCGTCGTGCTGGGCAAGTCCGTCGGCGCCCCGGTGGTCGCCGTGGCGTTGAGCTTCGGCCTCGGCACCGGCCTCGGCTGCGTGGTCAACAACGCCTCGGTGCTGTACGCGGCCTCGCTGGCCTGGTGGGCGTTGCGCGGGCGGTTGCCGTGGCGGTTGATGCGGTTCCTCGACGACGCGCACCGACGTGGCGTGCTGCGGCAGACCGGCGCCGTCTACCAGTTCCGGCACGCCCGCCTGCGGCACCACCTGGCCGCGTCCGGCTGAGGCCCGGTCAGTCCTCCTCGGCCTTCACCACCTTGCCGATCGCGGTGGCGGCCAGGGTGGTCGCGCCGGCCTTCACGTTCGCCCCTTCGGTCTGGTTGGAGTACGCGACGGAGTAGACGACGTTGCGGTAGCGGACGATGATCTCCGCCGACCACTTGACCTTCTCCTGGGCCACGAGCTCGGCCTCGTCGGCGCCTTCCACGTGCACCGCGACGCCGTTGCGGACCCGGTCCTCCATGTGCTCCTTCGCCTTGTCCACGCCGGACAGCTGGTGGTTGGCGTGGTAGACGTAGCTGGTCACGATCACGAAGGCGCCGCGGACGTTGTCCTTGGCGAGCCTGCCCTGGTTGTTCCAGCCGCACTGACCCTGGTCGTGCTCCGGCCCCGCGCCCGGGTTGACGCCGCCCGCGCTGTAGTCCATGCGGCCGGGGATGTGCGGGGCCACCTCCGCCTCGTCGAGCATCGCGCAGCCGATCGGGGCCTTCTCCAGGTCCTCGGACGTGTCCACGACCGGCTTCGCCTCGGTGTCGCCGTCGAGCCGGACGTACACGAAGTACCCGCCGACGCCCAGGCCCAGCACGAGGAGGATGACCAGCACCGCGATCAGCGGCCCCTTCCCGCCGCGCCGCGCCGGCGGTCCGCCCGGCATCCCCGGCCCGCCCGGTCCCCCCGGCCAACCAGGCATCCCCGGCCCGCCCGGTCCCCCCGGCATTCCCGGCCCGCCAGGCATCCCCGGCCCGCCCGGTCCCCCCGGCATTCCCGGCCCGCCAGGCATCCCCGGCCCGCCAGGTCCCCCGGGCCCCCACTGCCCGCCCGGCATCCCAGGTCCCCCCGGCATCCCCGGTCCCCACTGCGGCGGAGGCGGTCCGGGTTGCGGGAACTGCCCCTGCTGCGGCGCCTGCGGGTGGTGGCCGGCCGGAGGGAATTGCCGTGGCGCACCGGGGTTCGTCATCCGACCTCCCCGACCGAGGCCGTCGTGTATCCCATCTGCAATACCACCCGCGTTTTCCCGGCGAAATGTTCCCGGTAGCGCAGCGGCCCGACCGCGGACCGCGCCTACCCCACAGAAGGCGCGGTGCGCAGGCGAAGATCCGCCGGCGACCTCCGGGTCACGACCGTACGCGGGCGCCGGACCCCGCGGTGTCGGGTGAACGCCCTACAACGGGGTAACGGTTCGGTTGAGCTCCGCGAGCGTCACCAGCCCGTCGTCGAGCGCCCGGCTCACCAGTTCGCTCTTGGTGCGGGCCGCCCGCCCGACGTTCGCGTACTTCACCCGCACGCGCGCGATGTGCGTGTCGACCGTCTTCACGGTGATGTTGAGCTTGGCGGCGACGAGGTCCTTGGACGACGAGGTGAACCACGCCCGCAGCACCTCGACCTCGCGCGGTGACAGGCGTGGCCGGTCCGGGGCGTCGTCGGCGACGAGCGCGCCCGACAACGACGGCGCGGTGTACGGGAGGCCGTTCGCGGTGGCCCTGATCGCCGGGATCAGGTGGTCCAGCCCTTCCCGCTTGGTCAAGTACGCCAACGCGCCGAGGTCGACGCACTTGAGCGCAGTGGCGGTGTCCGCGTGCTGCGAGTAGACGACGACCCGGCGGCCGTTGTCCACCAGCCTGCGCAGCTCGGCGAAGTCCGGCCGGCCCGGCACCAGCTCCAGGTCGAAGATCACCACGTCGGCGTCGGCGCCCGGACCGGTCCACACCTCGGCGAGCCGGGTGCCCGCGTCGACCAGGCGGATCGGCGGGACGGCCTGCTCGCACCAGTACCGCACGCCCGCGGTGATGGCCGCGTGGTCGTCCACGATCACCGCCGTGATCACGCCGTCGGCTGCCACGTCGCCTCCACCCACACCGTCGCACCGTTGCCGAGCACCTCGACCCGCACGTCGGACGTCGCCGGGCTCGCCGGCGCGGCCTCGCCGCTGTCCGCGACCACGTTGACCGACACCAACCCCTGGTCGCCGACCACCGTGACGCGGGCCCACGAGCCGGCCGTGGCGAGCGCGGTGAGCGCGGCGTCGGTCAGGTCGCGCCGGACCGCGACGGGCGGTGTCGGCCAGTGGCCGCGCGCTTCCAGCTCCACCACGACGCCCTTGCGGTCGGCCACGTCCGCGCAGTGCCGCAGCTCGTGCAGCAACGGGTTCGTCACCACGTCCGACTCCGCGCCGAGCCGCCGCATCCGGGCGGCCTCGATCGCGCCGCGCCGCTGGACCGCGGGGTCCTCGGGGTCCAGCGAGCCGTCGGCGAGGCCCTCCAGCAGCGGGATCGCGCCGGCGGACAGCTCGGCGAACCGCTGCTGCCTGCGCCGGTGGGACTCCGCCGCGACGGCCTCCGCGGTGCGCACCCGTTCGACCTCGGCGGCGGCGGTCTCGGCGTCCGCGGCGATCCGGTGCAGCACGGCGGCCACCACCGCCAGGCACAGCGGGAAACCGATCACGGTGACCGAGCCCGTGGCGAGCCGCGCCAGGTCGCCCTTGTCCACGTCGGAGAACAGGAGCATGTTCGACAGGGCGATCACCTCGTGGGCCGCCAGGAACGCCACGACCGTCCGGAGCGGACGGTCCAGCAGCACGACCAGGCCGACCCAGTTGGCCGCGCCGAACGCCCAGTCGACGGCGCTCGCGGTGCGCTCCTCGGGCAGCGTCACGGCGGCCAGCGCGGACGCGGCCAGCACCACGGCGACGGCGAGCGGGCGCAGCCTGCCCCACGGCCGTCGCCGGGCGAGCAGCACCGCTTCGCCCGCGAGCACCGCGGCCAGTGCGGCGAACGCGGCCAGCTGCACGAGCGGCAGGTCGTGGGATTCCCAGCGGCGCAACAGATTCGCCAGGCCGAGCACGCCGACCACGACGGCGGTCACGAGCAGGGTCGCGACCCGCAAGCCGAACAGGAGCCGGGCCCGCGTGCGCCCGCCGACGGGGTCACTCACCACTATCACGCCACTCCAACCGGACGACGGTACCCGCGCCGACCGTGGACAGGACGGTGGCCGTGCCGCCGATGCGGTTCAGCCTGCCGTGCACGGACTCCCGCAGCCCGCGCCGGGTCACCGGGACCGCGTCGGGCGCGAAACCCCTTCCGCCGTCGGCGATGTCGAGGCGCAACCGCCGTCGGTCGCCGCCGAGCCGGATGGAGGCATGCGAGGTGCCCGAGTGCCGGCGGACGTTGTTGAGCGCCTCACGGGTCGCGTCGGCGAACACCGTCGCCACGTCGGCGGGCAGCGGCAGCCGGGCGGGCGCGTCGAAGTCGACGTCCAGGTGCACGGCCTCGACCTCGACGGCCAGCAACCGCACCAGGTCGGTGTGCCGGGAGGTGTCGGCGCGGCCGGAGCGCAGCCGGTCCAGGTCGCGGCGGGCCTGCGGCGCCAGCCAGGCGCTGTCCCGGCGCACCTGCCCGCTGCCGACCATCAGCAGCGTCGCGGCGGCGGTGTCGTGCAGCGCCGCCGCGAACTCCCGTTCTTCCGCCCGCACGGCCGCCGCCACCGACGAGTCGCGCCGCGCGCGGGCGGCGTCGGCGGCCACCCGGTCGGCTTGTTCGGCGGCGCGGCGGACCAGTTGCCACGCGGCCCGGGACAGCCCGGCCGCCACCAGCGTCCACACCTGCGAGATCAGCAGGTCGTTGTCCGCCGACCCGGCCGCGGTGACCGCGACCGCCAGCCCTCCGCCGGTCGCCAGCGCCGCGACGGCTCCCGCGCGCGGCGACGTGTGCCACTGGTAGGTCACGCAGGCGAACGCGACGAGGAGCCTGATCCACCCGACGTTGGTGCGCTCGACGGCGTCGGTCGCGAAGATGCTCAGGCACACGCCGAGCAGCACCACCACGTCCACCGCGACCGGCAGGCCACCGTCGGTCCTTTGTAGCCACCAGGCGTACCCGCAGGTCCACACCACGGCGACGCCTACGGCCGACGCGGTGGCCGGCAGGTGTTCCGGGGTCACCCGGAGCATCGCGATCGCGCCGATGGGCAGCACCGTCGCCAGCCGCACCACCGCCGCGTGCCGACGACCGAACCGGCGCAGCAGGAGTTCGGCCTGCCCTGCCATGCCCCGCACCTCGCCTCGCACTCGCCCCCGGTACTCGTGCCGGGGCGACGTTACCGGCACCCGGGTCCGAATCGGACACCCAGGTAAGGGCTTTCGGCCCGCTGAACGGCGACCGGGCGTCCCACTCCGGACCCCGTGCACCCCATGTGGCAGACGGCGGCCCGACCTTCCGCCACCCGGCCGCGTCGTCCGCCGCCGATCGGCGGCGTCCGCGTCGACCTACCGCTCCCCGGCCGTCACCGGGCCCGGTCGTCGGAAGTCGGCCAGTCGAGCAGCTTCGCGCCGAGCACCGCGACCTGGAGCGACAGCGCCTGGGTCGGGTCGTCCACGGTGTACCCGGTGAGCTCCGCGACGCGCTGGAGGCGGTACGTCACCGTGCGGACGCCGAGGTGCAGCTCGCGCGCGCAGGCAGCCGTCACCTGGCCGTTGGCGAAGTAGGACGACAGCGTGTCCAGCAGCGGCCCGGCCCCGCCCCGCGCGCCGCGCAGGGGTTGCAGGACGACCGACACGAGGTCGGCCAACGCGGCGCTGTCGCGCAGCAGCACCTGGTAGACCAGCAGGTCGGCGGCCTTGTGCACGTGTCCGGGCAGGTCCAGCCGTTCGGCGATGTCCAGGGCGTGGGTCGCCTGCTCGAACGAGCGGAGCACGCCGCCGGGACCGGAGTGGGCGCGGCCGAGGCCGACCCGCCAGGCGGCGTCCGGTCCCAGGACCTCGCCCACCTGGCGCACGAACTCGCCCGGCACGTCGGGCATCGTGCCGGGCGCGACGCAGACCAGCAGGCCCTCCTTGGTGGTGACCAGCACGCCGCGGGAATCCAGCCGCAGTCCGAGCGACGTCTCCACGGCGCGGGCCACCTCGCCGCCGTCGACCACCGGGCGCGCCGAGCGGACCGCCGCCACGACGTTGCTGCCGGCCAGCCGGAGCCCGAACCGCTCCGCCCGTTCCGCGAGCTGCCCGAGGTTGCGCCCGTCGAGCAGGTCGTCGACGAACTCCCGGCGGAACGACTCCTCCTGGCGCACCGACCAGCGCTGCGCTTCCTCGTAGCCCTCCGCGATCGCCGTGGCGGCCGCGTCGGCGGCCTTGAACACCGCCTCGCCCGCCGCGCGGACGGCGTCGGCGTCGGTCGCCCGCCGCACACCGGACAACGACCGCCACGCCAGCCAGGTGGCGCTCAGGTGCAGGTCGATCACCCCGTGCAGGGTGACGCCGCGCTCCGCCGCCCGGGCGCCGACGTCGCGGCGGACCTGGAGCTGGTCGGGCCGCAGCTGCCGCCTGGTCGCGCTGACCTCGTCCAGTTCCTCCAGGTACCCCTTGAGGAGGTCGGCGGGCACGCCGTGCGCGTCACGGCTGGCCCTCTCCGCCACCCCGGCCAACGGGTCGCCCCCGTGCTCGGGCGTGGGTGCCGCCCGCCTGGTTCGTGCCATGCGGAGGAGTCTGACAACCGCGGTCGACCTGGGGACGGCACGGGTGGACCTCGCGTTCGACTTGCGATCCGGCGCACGCGCCCACGACGTGCGGCAGGATCGTCACCAGCGAGCAGCTCCTGCACCGCGTCCGGGGCCACTACTACTTCGGCGACACCCGGCTGCTCGACGTCCACGTCCGCCGACCGCGCCGCAGGGTGGAGACCGACCCCGCCCTCGTCCTCACCGTCCGCGGCGCCGGCTACCGCCTCGGCCCCGACACCCGAGGTGACCATTCGTCAGCTACTCGTCAGGTCATCCACCAGCCGGTTCCCGCAGGATGGGCGACGAACCCCGAGACGGAACAGGAGCAGCCCGTGGTCGACGACCCCCACCAGCCGGACCAGCTCTGCCGCGTCACCACCGTCACGCTGGCCGCGCACTTCGGCGGCCGGGTGTCCCGCGAGGTCGTGGCCCGGACCGTCACCGACGCGCGGCTCGACCTGGAGGGCCGGATCCAGCCGGAGGCGCTCGCCGAGATGCTGCACCGCCTGGCCCAGTACCGGATCGACGCCATGATCTCGACCCGCACCTGACCCCGGCCGCGCGGTTCGAGCGATGACCTTCGCGTGCCGGGCGGTCCGCGTGACCTGGGCCTGCGCCGACCGCGGCGCACGTCGGCGCAGGTGAGCGGTTGTGGTTGTCCGGGTGGGGTCGTATCGTGGGTGGAGTCCAGCCGCCACCACGCGTAACGCGGAGCGACGATTCGGGTTGAGCAGAAGCTCGGTTGTTGGTTCTGGTACCAACCGAGGAGTGCCCCGTGACCGATACCCGCGCCGAGATCATCCCGGTGACGACCACCCGCAGAGCCGATCACGACGGCATCGCCGTGGTCGCGATCGTCGGTGAGATCGACATGGCCTGCGAACAGCCGGTTCGCGCGGCCATCACCGACGAGCTGAACAGCCGGCCCACCGGCCTCGTCCTCGACCTCGCCGAGGTCGACTTCTTCGGCTCCGCGGGCATCCAACTGGTCGTGGACGCGGTCGTGCGCGCCCAACGCCTGCGCGTGCCGCTCGTGCTGGCGACCGACCGGCGCACCGTACTGCGCCCGTTGGAGATCACCCTCGTGAGCCAGACGGTCGACATCCACCCCACCCTGGCCGACGCGCTCGCGGCGCTGCGGGCCGACGTGCCGACGGCGAGACCGGCGGCGCACCGGTAGTCCCCGTTCTGGCTGGTGCGGGCGCGGCCCGTGCCGGTCACCGGATCAGGTCACCGGCCGACACCCGACTGCCCACCGGCGCCCGGCCGGGAATCGCGACCACGTCCACCTGACGCCGGCCCACGGCCGACCACTGGGCAGCCCACAGCTCGACAGAGCAGGAGTTCACCCGATCGGTGCGCCGGCAGGCGCTACCGTCCGGATGACATGAACGCACCCACCGGCACCGCGCCCGGCAGACGACCCGGCGCGCTGATCCGCGCCGACCCGCTCCCGCGCCGGTTCCGCCCGGAGCACGCCGAGGCCGCGTACCGCGTGTTCTACCAAGGCGTCGGGCACGACGGCCGGGGCCGCCTCCTCACCGGGTCGGTGTTCGTCCCCGAGGGCGCGCCTCCCTCCGGCGGCTGGCCCGTGGTCAGCTACGCGCACGGCACCACCGGCCTGTCCGACCGCACCGCGCCGTCGCGCACCGGCCTGCTCCGGCTGGAACGCGCGCACATCGCCGCCTGGCTCGCGGCCGGCTACGCGGTCACCGCAACCGACTACGAAGGCCTCGCCACACCCGGCCCGCACCCGTACCTCAACGGCGAGGCGGTGGCCGACGACGTGATCGACATCGTCCGCGCCGCCCGGCGGCTCGACCACCCGCTCGCCCGCCGCTGGCTCGTCGCGGGCTTCTCGCAGGGCGGGCACGCCGCGCTGTTCACCGCCCTGGTCGCGACGCGGTACGCGCCGGAGCTGGACTTCCTCGGCACGGTCGCGCTCGCGCCACCCGTGCACCTGGTCCGCGTCATCGCCACCCGCACCAGCGACGCGGCCGGGCCCGTGTGCGCGTTCGTGCCGATCGTGCTGGCCGGCCTGCGCGCCCGCCACCCCGGCTTCGCCGACGACTTCCTCACCGACCGCGGCATCACGCTGGTCGACCTGGCCGAACGCGTGTCCCTGGTCGAGATGCTCCGCGCCACCAGGGCGATCACCAACCACGAGACCGGCATGACCGACCTGACCCGCCACGTCGACGTGGCCAGGGTGCTCGACGAGTGCCGCGTCCCGGTGACCCGGCTGGACCGCCCGGTCTTCCTCGCCGCGGCCGGGCTCGACGAGATCGTGCCGCCCGCCGTGGTCCACGACTTCGCCGAGGACATCACCACCGCCGGCAGCACTGTCCACCTGGCCACGTACGCGGAGGCCGACCACGGCGCGATCCTCACCGCCGCCCACCCCGACGCGACGGACTGGGCGGCCGCGGTCACCGGCCACAGCAGGGCCCCGGTCGCGCCGCCCGTCCGCTTCGACCTGCTGGACGCGACCGGCGACGGCTACCTGCGCCGCGATGACTACGAGGTCTTCGCGCTGCGCCTGGTCCAGTCGTTCGGCCACCCGCCCCGCTCGGCCGCCGCGATGGCCGTCCGGTTCGGCTACCGGGGCCTGTGGCGCGCGCTGGCCGCCGAGTCCGACACCGACGACGACGGCCGGGTGAGCAAGGCCGAGTTCCTCGCCTGGGCGGGCCGCGCCGCGCACACCGCGTTCGACCGGACCCTCCGCCCGCTCGCGGCGGCCGTGCTGGCGCTGGTCGACGCGAACGGCTCGGGCGTGGTGGAGCGCGACGAGTTCCTGACCCTGATGACCCGGTGCGGCCTGCCCGACCCCGCCGCCGGGTCCCTGTTCGACCGCCTCGACGCCGACCACCGCGGCACCGTCGAGACGGCCGAGATCATCCGCGCCACCCGGGAGTTCTGCCTGGACCCGGCGCCGGACAAGCCCGGTCAGTGGCTGTTCGGGCGGTTCTGAGGCCCCGGCGTCACGTCTGCGGCCACATCGAGTAGACGAGGTCGTCCTCGCCCGCGCACACGACCTGCGGCAGCGCAGGCTCCGGGACCTGGTTGCACGTCATCGAGCCGATCACCAGCGGCGCGAGTCCCGGCGTCGGGTCGCGGCGCTGGGCGTAGTAGTCGAACAGCACCGCGGCGGCCTGGTCGCACGTCAGCCGGCCCGACGGTGTCTCCACGACGACGGCCAGCATGGGCTTGCCCAGCGCGCCGGGGAACGGGTCGTCGCAGTACTGGGCGGGCGCGCCCTCGTCGATCGTCGGCAGCGACGCGGGACTGGGCTCGGCGGTCGGTTCGGCGGTCGGTTCGGCGGCCGGCTCCGGTGTCGACGCGGTGGTCGAGCCCGCCCCGACCGTCGTGGTCACCGCCCCGGCGCCGGCGCCGGTCACGCTGGTCGAGCACCCCGTGACCAGCGCGAGGAGCGCGACGAGGACCACCCCCGACCGCGTGGCCCGGTTCGCGCCCGGCACGTCGTGGGTTCTGGCGTTCGATCGGCCGGCAGGCGGCAGCGTTGTCACGGTCACTGGGACGTGCCGAGGAGGCCGGCGGTTGCGGTCGACCCGACGCGACCACGGTGCGTTTCGCGCAGTCCACCGGACGCTCGGGCCGGTTCCTGGTGTGATCCACCTCCACGTCACAGCGCGGTAACGGTTGGGTGGGGCGGACGCGGAGGTTTCGGTGCGCCGGGTTTGCTGTGCGCCATGAACACGAAGGTCGCGTCCCTGCTGCTGGCGCTGGGTTTGAGCGCCTCCCTGGTCGGCTGCTCCAGCAACGAGGACAAGTTCGTCGACGAGCTGAAGGCCGCCGGCTTCACCTCGGTCGGCGAGCCGCGCAGCGAGTCCGAGAAGAAGTCCAAGAAGATCGGCAAGCGGACGGTCAAGTCGTCGCAGAAGACCATCGAGGTCACGGTGCGCGTCAAGGGCTGCGACCTGGAGTTCGCGAAGGTGTCCGGGCAGTCCGGCTACTGGCTGGACGAGCTGCACGTCAACGGGCAGGAGCCGGACTGGCCCGGCTACCCCGAGAACCTCAAGCAGCAGGACGTCGTGACCGCGTTCGCGGGCAACCAGCCCAAGCCCGACGGCTTCGAGGACTGCTACCGCCCCGACCAGCCCTAGCCCGCAGCACGCCGGGTCGACGGCCCCGTCCTCTCCCGGGCGAATTCCAGGGGTGATCGCAACACCGCTGCTAGGTGGTGGTGGCGAGAAGGGTAGCGAAGCGCTCGGCTGGGGTGTCCCAGCCGAGCGTTTTGCGTGGGCGGCCGTTGAGCTCCGCCGCGACGGCGGTCAGGTGCTCGCGGTCGTGCGGTGAGAGTTCGGTCCCCTTGGGGAAGTAC